>JAJQDG010000113.1 GCA_021202305.1 Candidatus Gastranaerophilales bacterium | reverse complement strand
GGCTATCGGTAATATATGTTTACGCGTTTTTTTGAAACTTGTGCTAATAATTAATTATACATCAAGAAAGGGAAAATCAAAATAATGCACACACGTCAATTAACATTAACAAAAAGAGAAATGCAGGTTTTAAAACTTATAGCGTCAGGGTTTAATAATTTTGAGATAGCAAAGAAGCTTTTTATTTCCATGCACACGGCAAAAGCGCATGTGGCTTCAATTTTGACTAAATTAAAAGAAAGAAACCGCCTGCGCGCAGCAATCAAGGCAATAAAGCTGGGTTTAATCAAAATATAATTTGAACCAATAATTGCATAACAAAGTAATGATTAAAAGGCAAAATCCGCCGTAAACCAAGCTTGTGCGCGATAATCAGATAACGGATATGCGGGAAAATTAAAATTTTTTTCTCTGCCGCATACCCTAACATTTTAATTGTTCGATTAAAATATTTTTATCCCGTTTATGGCGCAGTATTTTGAAACTTTACGCAGTTTCTAATCTTTCGCGAAAGTTTTTCATATTTAAAACAAGCTTTGAGCCTGTTTTGGTAAAATCTGTTTTATCAGTAAAAATTTCCACATAACAGAGCTTTTTGCCTTTTAATTTTTTAACTTCTTCCAAAACTTTATGCAATTCTTCCATGGTTTGCGCTTTTGCATACCAAAATTCTCTGCCGTTTGAAAAAGCCTCCAAAAGTTTTGAATAATTCCAGTTTGTAATATTGTTATACACATCATCCGGATTTTTCGACAAAACGCGCTCCACTGTATAACCGCCGTTGTTTAAAAGAAAAATAACGGGGCATAATCCGTATTCAAAATAATTCGCAAGTTCTTGAACGGTCAATTGGTGGGCGCCTTCGCCCGTAAATAAAACAGTATTTCTTTTTCTGTCCGCAAGCATTGCTCCAAAACATGCAGGTGTTGCCCAGCCAATAGAACCCCACAAGGTTTGAGCTTGATATTCCATATTCTCTTTTAAAGACAAAAATGCACCCGATAAACTCATAAGTCCGGTTTCTATGATAAAAGAGTCATTTTTTTCAAATATTGTTTGTATTTCAGGCAAAAGTTCATCCACAAAAATTTTACCTATTTTCTCGTTTTTTTGTACTGTTTTTGAAATTTCCCCAACGCGCAAAGGAGGCAAAATTTCCTTAATTTTTTCAGCTAAAAGCTTTATAATATCTTGAATAAGGACATTTTCAAATTTCTCGCCGAAAATTATCACCTCTTTTTTGTTAATTTGAATATCCGCCTGCTCAAATGTGCTGAACCCGCCCGTGTTTAAATCAGCATACACAAAGCCTGCGCTGATTATAAGATCCGATTTATCAATTATATCAATCAATTTTTCATCTGAAAAATTGCCCGCATAAGTACCGATAAAATTAGGAGATGTTTCATTAACAGAACCCTTGCCCATAAGCATGACGGACGTTTGAATGTATGATGTAATTTCATTTAATTCATTTTTCAAATTGAACCTTTTTATAAGATAATCCGCAATAAATAGGGGATTTTTTGCCTTTTTTATATGCGAAATTATTTTTTGAAGCGCCAAATCCAAATTTTTTGTATCGGATTTTTCCAAATGTACGCAATCAAATCCGGCATCATCAATAATCATATTGCAAACATCAATAGGAATTGCGAGATACACGGGCATTTTCTCGTTTACCAGAGCATCAATTACCCTATCTATTTCGCTTTTTGCGTTTTCAAAATTCAAATACGCATTTTTGACCGTAACATTTTCAAATGCGCGTTTAAATACAAAATAATCAGCTTTTGCAAAATTGTGATGCACAACAACGTTATTATTTATATAAGAAAGAACAGGCACGCCCGCTACATGAATTACAGGCAAATTTTCGGCATAAGAGCCTGCGATACCGTTTATGGCACTCAATTCACCGACACCATACGTTGTAACAACAGCGCCGTATCCGTTTATTCTGGCATAACCGTCTGCTGCATAGCTTGCATTTAGTTCATTTGTGCAATTTACCCAGTTTATATTTTTAGAGTCAACAATTGCATCCAATATATTAAAATTGTAATCCCCCGGAAGCCCGAAAACGTTTTTTATGCCTATAAATTCAAGTTTTTTTACCAGATATTGGGCAACTGTTAATTTCATTTATTTTACGCTCCGATAATACTATATGTGTAATATTAACCATAAAATAAATTTTTTTCTACCCCTCTTGATAAATTCTTAATATTAATTCTACAGCTTAAAGAAGCAAGTAACTGCTTAATTTACGCAAACAGATCCTCGTAAATATCTGAACACCCGGCATCATTAAACGCATTTTCTGCTGATTTGCCGCTCATAATATCAGAAAATATCTGCTGGATAGTATCTGAATCTAAATTGTACGAATTTTCTAAATCATCCGCGCTTATTGTTTTAGTTGCACCGGCATTTGGATATTTTATTGTTACGTCTGTTATTTCTCCGTTTTCACCGTAACCGCCATAATGCGTTTCTTCTTCTGTTTCTGTTTTTGTTACATGATTATCGGAATCATATTCATAATTGACCGAACTTACCGTATTTCCGTCATTATCCATGGTATATGAACTTACGGCCGCAGAACCGTCATCCGAAGTATAAATCTCATCGACCGTAGTTTCCATGGTTTCAGGATTATACGTAATTCCATAGTACTTGCCTTCTTCTGTTTCAATATTTACATAGTAAGTACCGTCATCCTGCAATTCAAATGAATGATACTCATCCCCGTATTCGGAAAATACGTCCGAAGCGACATCGTTAATATCGGCATTTTTGTTATAATTTGTCAAAAGCCCGTCATCTTTAAGGTGCAATGCGTACAGGTATGTATTATACCCCTCTTCACCGGCACCGTCTTTACCCTGATCAATCATATATTGATACAGAGTTGATTTCCATTTGCCATGTCCGCCTTCCGTTGCGGCAACTTCATTAAATGCGGTTTCCATATCCCTGAGTAATGCAGCTTTAGAAGTGCTGTTGCGATATCCGTCAAATATGGCTTCTACTACACTATCACTGCACCCTTCACCTTTCATTGCCATATAGATATCATTTGCAAGTAAATCCGCAATCGCCTCTTTTCCGCTGTCGTCCGCTGACTCGTACGCAGATACATAACTGTCAACGATTTTTTGAGCGGCATCTTCGCTTACCGCATTTAAAAGGGAATTGCCATCATTAGATGTCATGTACTCTTGGGCAACGTTCACCATATTATTGCCGGTTTCATCAGATTCAATTATTTTATCTATAATACTGTCTGTATCTTCTATTGAACTTAAATAAGATGCTAAGTTTTCCACGGCAATATCAGAATAATAAACTTCATTGCCGTCGGAATCATAATAGCCGTCATTTGAAGAAATAAGGTTTACAAGCGCATCTTCAATTCTATCGGCTCCGTCGCCGCAGCTTGCTATAAACTCTGCAACATCACTATCTTTACTTATATATTGCATCAAAACGGAAGCAATCTGTTCGTCCGAAATTTCGCTTTCTTCAGATGTAAGCGCTTGCACAAACTCGCTATTTTCACCGTCTGTTTTAATGCCGTTTGCCCAATCTGCATACATTGCATTTTCAGAAGCAGTTACATCCTCCATTTCAACCGGATCTTCTTCGGTGGCACTGTCTGTACCTGTTTCAAGCCAGGTACCGTCCTCTTGTAATTCAAAAGTTGCAACTGTCCCATCTTCATAAGTAACCGTTTTTGTTGTTGTGCCATCTTCCTCGCTGATTTCAACACCGGTCGCAGTTTTTGTTTCTTCTTCAGTATCTTCTGTTTCCGGAACTTCATTAGCTGCGTCAAGATCTCCGCTCGTCAGAACATCGGTATCAATTGTATCAGCCGAATAGTTTCCGTTTTCGTCAACTTCAACGCCTAATGACTGTGCCGCTTCTTGCTGGGTTTGCGCGGTATCATAAGCTGCCTGTGCTTCGGCTAATTCGCCTTCGGTGTCTGATATACTCTGTTCAATGGCCGTAAGTTCACTCCGAAGTTCTTCTATTTTTTCATTATACTCATCTTCCAAAGCGGCATTTTCGTCAAGAATTTCAGAAAGCTCCAGTTGAGCAGATTCCAAATTTGCTTTTGCACTTTCAACAGCTTCCAGTTGAGCCTCATATTCTTCCTGGGCTGCAGCTTGATCTGCAAGTGCGCCCAAATAGGCTTGTTGTGCTGCTTCTAAATCCGCTTTAACGCTGTCAAGCGAAGCTATGGCATAATTACTGATTACATTGCCCTCATCGTCATAACAATTGGCTTCTACATTTTCATATGACGCCTGCGCGCGTTGATACGCTGAATAAGCTTCGGATACAGTATTATTTGCAGCACTTAAAGTTTCCGTTTTTGCCGTTAATTCAGAATTTGCCGTTTCAAGCATTGTCTTATAACCATTTATATTTTCTTGAATTTCTTCTGCCGCATATTCAAGCGGAATAAAAACGGCTTCACCATCCATAAGGACATCATTTGCTCTTACATTTGCCGCATCTTTATCTTCATTATACCCTTGCAATTCATTTACCAGAGCCTGAATTTCAGCAGCGGTTGCACCCTCGCCGAGTTGATTTTTTGCAATATTCCACCAGCAATTATTTTGGCTGCCGTCGCTTGACCAGGGGTCAACTTGTACAGTAGTCAAAGATACGTAATCTGAGCCTGTCATTTTCCTTCCTTTATGTTGAAATTTACCTGATAGTGTCTGTCATCGGCAATATCTTGCAAAGGCTTTATGATATAACGCATTTTATTAATAAATGTTTACATAAATCCGGTAAACACTTGTAATTTTTATACTCATATTGAATTACAATTGCGTTTTAAAAGTGCCTTAAAAAACAAAATTAATATGCACAGGCGGAAGCAAATGTCCTGAAGGACAAGGGTTCATTCCCGCATTTTTCCGCAGGCTCAAATACAAAACTTTTTTTCTTCGATATAATAAGCCTCTAAAACTTTAAACGGTTTTGAAAATGAAGTCAAATTTTCATTCAATAATCTTTCCTTTACGGTTTCAATAGCCTTCAAAGAAGCATCTATGCCAATCCATTTTCTTCCAAGTTGATTTGCAGCTAATAAAGTTGTTCCCGAACCGCAAAAGAAATCCAAAACTGTACTGTCAGAATTGGAAGAAGCATTTATTATGTTTTTCAATAGTTCAATATTTTTTTCAGTTGGATAACTTGGATATTGCGGGTCTTTATAATCCCATATATCTTGCATTTTTTTACCTTGTTTTTCGTCAGCATAAATAATTTTTCTTGGAACTCTATTTGCAGACCATTCTATCAAACCCTGTTCATTTAATTTTTCCAGCTCGCATGGGGCGCATCTCCAATGCCTGCCTTTTGGCGGTTTTACCCCCATAAATTCACAAGAAGTTGCGCCATTTTTAGTTTCCCCCGGGGCATGCAGCGGGATTGTTGTGTAACGTCTGCCATCTTTATCTGTTTTTTTGAATAATTTTTTTATGTCATCTTCGGTATATGGCGTCATTGGGTTGTTCCAGATAGGTTTTGATGACTTAGAATAAAAAAGTATCATATCTTTTATATTTCCGTAAGCTATTCTGTCAAAATTTTTTGGATTACATTTCACTCTTGTAATGTCATTTCTGAAGTTTTCAATACCAAAAACCTCATCCATAACAATTTTTACATAGTGTCCTATCTTATAATCTATGTGTAAGTATATTGATCCTTTGTCAGAAAGCAATTCCTTTGCATATAAAAGACGTTCTCGTATAAATTCAAGAAATTCCTCGCCTTTCAAATTATCAGTATAAGCTATATCGTCATTGTTATCACAACTTACCGTACTTGTTCTTTCCCCTATCCTGAAAACATTATTAGTTGAAAAAGGCGGATCAATATATATCAAATCAATCTTGTTTTTATAATAGGACAGCAAAGTTTTTAAAATGGAAATATTTTCACCTAAAAATAAG
>JAJQDG010000071.1 GCA_021202305.1 Candidatus Gastranaerophilales bacterium | reverse complement strand
AGGATATAATTAAAAGCACAAAAAAGTTGGATTACATGTTACTAAATCAACAAGAAGAAAAGAATTCTCAATATTTGCTTTCAGAGCTTGCAAGAATTAAAGAAGGTATGAATCTAAAGGCGCATGCTTTTAAAATGCAGGAATTACTGGCAAAAAATTTCTTAGCCGAAATAAAACAGCAGGAAGGAAAAATTAATCACCTGCGCGCAGATGTTAATTTAAGCGCGTGTACACATCTTTTATAAGTTTTATTTTTGTGTTATTATCTTTTCCGGTATTATAAGGAGAAATTCAATGCCGGAAAATAAGGAGGATGCATCTAACATTGGCGAAATAACGCAAGTTATAGGGTCAGTTATCGATGTGGAATTTAAAAGCGGTGATTTGCCGGAAATATATGATGCACTTGAAATTATAGGCGATGACGGTACAAAAACAATAGCTGAAGTTCAGCAGCTTTTGGGTCAAAATACCGTTCGTTCGGTTGCTATGAGTTCAACTGACGGTCTAAAGCGTCACATGAAAGTTATAAATACAAAATCGCCGATTAAAGTTCCCGTTGGCGAAGGAATTTTGGGCAGAATTTTAAATGTTCTGGGCGAGCCTGTTGATAATATGGGGGCGGTTAATGCGGAAGATTATCTGCCAATACATAAAAATTCACCTTCTTTAACAGATCAAAATACGGATATTCAAATTCTTGAAACGGGAATTAAAGTTATAGATCTTTTAATTCCTTATCAAAAAGGCGGCAAAATAGGCTTATTCGGAGGAGCAGGTGTCGGAAAAACAGTTCTTATTATGGAATTAATCCATAATATTGCGCAGCAGCATTCGGGGGTCTCCGTTTTTGGCGGGGTTGGCGAACGTACACGCGAAGGAAACGACCTTTATTATGAAATGAAAGAATCGGGCGTATTAGATAAAGTCGCGCTTATATACGGACAAATGAACGAACCCCCGGGAACAAGAATGCGTGTAGGGCTGTCAACACTTACATGCGCAGAATATTTTAGAGATGTAAAACATCAGGATGTTCTTCTTTTTATTGATAATATTTTCAGATTTGTTCAAGCCGGAAGCGAAGTTTCCGCGCTTTTAGGAAGAATGCCTTCTGCTGTCGGGTATCAGCCGACTTTAGCACAGGAAGTAGGCGAATTACAGGAGCGCATTACCTCTACAAAAGACGGCTCAATTACTTCCGTGCAGGCAATTTATGTTCCTGCGGATGATTTAACAGACCCTGCGCCTGCAACAACGTTTACCCATTTGGATGCAAGCACTGTTTTATCCAGAAATATTGCTTCTCTCGGGATTTATCCGGCAGCAGACCCTCTGGAATCAAGCTCCAGAGCGCTGGATCCGAATATTGTGGGCGATGAACATTATACGGTTGCAAAAAAAGTGCTTGAAATTCTTCAAAAATATAAGGAATTGCAGGACATAATCGCAATTTTGGGCATGGATGAATTATCTGAAGATGACAAATTGACGGTCAACCGCGCAAGAAAAATTCAAAAATTTCTTTCGCAGCCGTTTTTTGTTGCAGAACAATTTTCAGGCAACAAGGGCATATATGTTAAATTAGAAGATTCAATCAGAGGTTTTAAAGGGATAATCGAAGGGCAATATGATGATGTTCCCGAACATGCTTTTTATATGTCAGGAACCATTGAGGATGTTCTTGAAAAAGCAAAATGCATAGCTGTATAGGATTTTAAGCTGATGATTAAAATAAAAATAATAACTCAAAATAAAGTTGTTTTTGAGGGTGAAGCAGACTCATTTTATACAGACACAAAAGACGGCAGAATCGGAATTTTGCCAAATCACATTCCGTTAACTTCCGTTCTTGAAATAGGTGTAACAAAAATAGTAACCGGAAACGAACCTGTTTATGTTACCACAATGGGCGGCATTATGCATTTTAGAGATAATCATGCCGTCATTTTGACAGACATAGCGGAGCTGGGCAGTGATATTGATGAAATGCGCGCACATGAAGCAATGAAGCGCGCTAAAGCAAAAATTCAATCGCACAGCGACAAATTAAGCGTACTAAAAGCTCAAGTAGCTCTGAAAAAGGCGATTGCCCGTATTTCAGCAACAAGGAAATATTATTAATTATGAAAAAAGTATTTATTTCTTTTATTTTGCTTTCAATAAGTACCGTTGTATTTGCTCAAAATGTTGACAATCAGGTCTTAAAGCAAACAATTTTATATGAAGACTATGGAAATTATCTTCAAAATTCACTGTATGAAGGCAAATATATTCTGCGCTGGAATAAGGCATATTTTCCCATAAAAGTTTACGTTGAACCCGCCCTTGATGTTCCCGTGTATTATTCCGATTCTTTTTTAAAAGCGCTCAAAATATGGCAGAATAATTTAGGCAAAATAGCCGTTTTTAAACTTGTTACAGAAAGCGAAGGCGCGGATATTTCTGTTTTTTTGGTTAATAAAGATAATTCAATGCCTCAAAATTGCATAAACGGAAATACGGAAATAGCATGTGTTGAACCTGTCATTAAAAAACAAAAATTAAAGAAAATGTATATCAAAATGTATAAAAAAGATAACGAAAACAAATTTTACAGCCCCAATCTGGTTTTAAATACAGCAGTTCATGAGCTCGGGCATGCGCTTGGTATAATGGGGCATTCAAATGATCCAAACAGTATAATGTTCAATGCAAAAATTTCTCAATTGGAACAGATGCAGCCAATTATAAATACGGAAGATATTACCACTTTAAAACTGCTTTATATGACTCAGCCGGATATTACAAATAATGATAAAAATAAAGAAAAAAGGAATATAGACGCAGATACCATGTTCAGCACTTTAAGCGAAAAACACGATTCGGTTGTTCTGAATGCCATAAATGAAGCAAGGGTTTTAAAAGAAGATTCAAGCGCCTTTTTGCGCCTTGCGTACATTTATCAGGGCATGCACGATTATGATGACATGCTTAAATATTTAAAACTTGCAAAGGAAAATGCCAAAACTCAGGAAGAATTATATAACGCATATATCGGCTTTTCTTCATATTACACTGATAAAGATAACACTGTTAAAGCAGTCTGGTATTTGGTTCGGGCGCACCTTTCAAAGAATAAAAAACTGGTTTTTATGGTAGAATAAATATTGCACTTTTATAAGGAGAATATAAAATGGAAAAGTACGTTTGCACTGCGTGCATGTGGGTATATGACCCGAAAGAAAACGAGGATATTCCGTTTGAAAAATTGCCCGATGATTATCTCTGCCCTATTTGCGGCGCAGGCAAAGATATGTTTGAAAAACAAGATTAAAAAAGGAGAAATAAAATGGCAAAATATGTATGTACGGTTTGCGGATATGTATACGAGGGGGACAATCCTCCCCAAAAATGCCCTTTGTGCGGAGCTGCAACTTTTAATGAAATAAAAGACGATAAAAAAGAATATGCCTGTGAACATGTTGTTGCAACAACGGAAGGAATTGAAGAAGATGTTGTTGAGGGTTTAAGAGCTAACTTTAACGGTGAATGCAGCGAAGTCGGCATGTATCTTGCAATGAGCAGACAGGCAGAACGCGAAGGGTATCCTGAAATTGCAGAAGCTTACAAGAGATATGCTTTTGAAGAAGCTGAACATGCCGCAAAATTTGCAGAACTTTTAGGCGAAGTTCTGACAAATTCTACAAAGAAAAATCTCGAAATGAGAATAGATGCAGAACACGGCGCATGCGACGGCAAATTAGCTTTAGCAAAACGCGCTAAAGAATTGGGATATGATGCTGTTCATGATACCGTGCATGAAATGGCAAAAGATGAAGCGCGCCACGGCAGGGGCTTTGAAGGCTTATTAAAAAGATATTTTTAAATTTTGTAAATTGCGCCTCTGTAATGGAGGCGCTTTTATTTTTTTATACGGTGCAATTCATTATTGCTTTAAAAGTTTCACCATAAAAAAACCCGAACTTAAAAAGTTCGGGAAAATCTTAAAGAACTATAGAGATAAGGAGGAGAGAGAAAATCTTTTTCAGCTTCTTTTTATTCAAGCGCAAATGCACCTGCTGCAAGAGCATAAACTTGGTCTTCACTAAACATGCCGCCAAATTCGGCTTTAATAACGTCTGCGTATTTTTCAACGCCTTCCTCAAATTGAGTCATTGATTCTTCAATTGATGCAATACTTTCTTCAGATAAATAATCCGCGGGGTTAACCGGCATTTTACCTGAAATGTTGACAAGGTTTTGAGCGCCGATGTATGCAAGTGCATCCATTACCTTGTCGGGGTCTGCGCCCTTTGCTTCCGAAGAAACTCCTGTTTCTTGAGTTTTAGCTTCATCGGTAACTGCAGCAGAATCATCTTTTTGATAGAAACTGTAATTGCCTTTCAAGCCGCTGAATTGTACTTCGCTCATTTGAGCCTCCTTTTTACTTAAAAAGTTCTTTAATCCTTATGTAAGCTATATCGTCAGTTATTTAATTAAACTTTAGTATTTATCAATTTTGTTGTTACATTTATTTACAAAAGGAGGGCACGGAAAAATTCCAAAATTTACATGCCAAGCCGGTGCTGATACGGGCAGCATCTTTGCAGAGAAAAATTTTAATTTTTCCGCAAACTCAAAATCAAAAAAGTAAATTATAAAAAACATAAAAGCAAAAGCCTCTTTCAATAAAGAGGTTTAAAATCATCTGAATTACAGCTTATCCTGTTATAAAAAGATACTGTAATTCAACATAAAATTACCTGTACACTTTTACCGTTTCTTCAACTTTTGCCAGAACCTCTTTGGCTTTAATTCGGGCTTTTTTAGAACCATCATAAATTATTTGTTTTAATTCGTCAGGGTGTTCTTCAAAAAATTTCCTTTTTTCTCTGACCAAAGCAAGTTTTTCGTTAACTTTACATGCCAGCCGTCTTTTGCAGTCTGCGCACCCTATTTCACCCTTGCTGCAAGCAGCGCTTATTTCATCAGTATCTGTTTTGGTACCAAAAATTTTCCAATACGGGAAAACAACTTCGCATTCATCAGGGTGTCCTAAATCGGTTTTTCTAAGGCGCGAACGGTCAGTAATTGCGGTCATTATTTTTTTTGCGGTTTCATCGCTTGAATCTGAAATTTTAATATCGTTTTTAAAGGATTTTCCCATTTTGTTACCGTCAAGCCCCTTTAAAAGAGGTATTTCCGTTAATTTTGGAGCCGGCTCTTTTAATAATTCCGTTTTATAAACATTATTAAATCTTCTTGCGATATCCCGCGCAATTTCAATATGTGCAACCTGATCAATACCAACAGGCACGAAATCCGCATTGAAAGTTAAAATATCGGCAGCCATTAAAATTGGATAGCCGATAAGCCCGTATGAAAATGTTTCTTCATTTTCGCCTTTGTTATTCATGATTTTTACCATGTCTTTGAGGGTCGGGTCGCGCTGCGCCCAATTCATGGGAGTAATCATGCTAAGATAAACATGCAATTTGGCGGTTTCCGGAATCAGTGATTGGAGATAAATGGTCGATTTTTCAGGGTCAATGCCCGACGAAAGCCAATCCGCCAATACTTCAAAGGTATTTTTTGCCAGACTGTCAGTTTCATCAAATTTTGTTGTAAGGGCATGCCAATCTGCAATGCCGAAAAAACATTCATTTTCCTCCTGTAATTTAACCCAATTGGTTAAAACACCTAAATAATGCCCCAGATGTAATTTTCCCGTAGGGCGCATGAGTGAAAGTATACTTTTTTTATTCGTCATTTTTATCAACCTCTCTCAAAATTTTGAGTGCATCAGGAAAATCGCTGTAAATAGAAAGCGCCTCCATGGCATATTTTTTTGCCTCTTTTTTATTATTCATTTTTAAGAAACATTCGCTCAAATTTACAGCTATAATATGATTATTTGGATATAAACGGTATAATTTTTCAAAAATTCCGAAAGCATGCTCATATTCTTTTAATTTTTGATAAACCATTGCAAGCAGATTTAATATTTCAGCATCAAGAGTAACAGATGTTATATCT
>JAJQDG010000039.1 GCA_021202305.1 Candidatus Gastranaerophilales bacterium | reverse complement strand
TGATTTTTGATCGATGAATATATGTCCTCAAGGCTTCACGGATAAGTTCCGAGCGGGAACGATTTTCCGTATCTGCGATTTGGTCAATCTCATCTAAAAATTTTTCGGGCATTGAAATCAAAACTCTTGCCATTTTTTATCTCCTTATTACTATTTATTTCTCTCTCGTACTTATATAAACACAAAATAAATATTAAAATTGCCTTTTTTATCTATTTTATATATATTATTTGTAATATTTCGTAACAAAAATAGAAAATAAACTAGCAAAACGCGCTTAAATAAAGGCTTATTTCATTGTCATCGTTATATTCAGAAGTTGTAACGATAACTTTATCTCCGTATTTTATGCCGCCTAAAATTCCCTTATTTTTCAAAATATCTAAAAATTCACCGGCAGACATTTTGTTTTTCATTTCAAGTGTAAAACTGTTAAAAAAGTTTTTGTTCAATATTTTAAACCCCAGCACTTCAAGCCCTTTTGATAATTTTAAAGCATACTCATGTGAAACTAAAGCAAATTCAATAAGCCCTGTTTTTCCAATCAAAGAAAGATATAAACCCGCGCAAAGTGCCGTAAGCGCTTGATTTGAACAAATGTTGCCCGTTGCCTTATTTCTTCTTATGTGCTGCTCCCTTGCTTGAAGGGTTAATACATACGCGGGGTTTCCTTCTTTATCAAAAGTTTTTCCCGCAATTCTCCCCGGCAGTTGGCGCATATACATGTTTTTTGTTGCAATAAATCCTCCGTAAGCCCCGCCAAAATTCAGCGGAATGCCAAAAGGCTGATAATCTCCCGCTATAATATCTGCGCAGGGAGGTTCAATGCAAGGAAGAATTGAAAGATCGACGCACGCTATTATTAATTCTCTCCCTTTCTTTTCGGGCATTTTGACCAATTCGCCGTCATATTGGGGATAGGAATATATTTTTCCTGCAAATTCTTCATCCGGAGGGTCTTGCGCAATAACGCATTCAATATCCTGCGCCCACAGATAGGTTTTTATAACTTCAATATAATTTGGGTTTAGAGCGTTTGAAACAAAAATTTTCTTTAATTTGTTAATTCTCACAGCCATGAGGCATGCCTCGGCGCATGCCGCTGCTCCGTCATACACGCTTGCGTTTGAAACATCCATACCCGTAAGTTCACACATCATTGTTTGAAATTCGTACATAATTTGAAGTGTGCCTTGTGAAATTTCAGGCTGATAGGGGGTATAAGCGGATAAAAATTCAAATCTTGAAGCAACATCACCAATAGCTGAAGGAATAAATTTCCTCACTGCTCCGCCGCCTAAAAAGCTAATATAAGATGTTTTATTTTTTTTTGAAATTTCCGATATTCTTTTCTGCGCTTCAAGCTCGCTAATAGGGCTTTCAAGATTAAGTTTATTAACCTTTAAAATATCCGGTATTGTTTCAAATAATTCCTCCATGGAAGATATACCAATATCTTTAAGCATTTGGCGTCTTATTTGCGGGGTATGCGCTTCAAAATTTCTCATTAATCCAGTTCTTCTTTGTAATCTTCGTATTCAAGCAAGCCTACAGAATCTTCCTGAACGGTTTCACTTGTTATTTTTACAAGCCAGCCTTTTTCATACGGGTCATTGTTGATTATTTCGGGTGCATTAATAAGTTCTTCATTAATTTCAACAATTTTTCCGCTGACGGGCATATATATTTCAGATGCCGCTTTGACAGATTCAATCGTAGCGAAAGGCTCATTTTTATTAAATTCGGAACCAATTTCAGGAAGCTCGACAAAAACAACATCTCCAAGCTGCTCAACGGCATAATCCGTTAAACCGATTGTACATGTGTCTTTGCCTTCAAGGATCCATTCATGAGTGTTAGAGCATAGAATTCCCTCGGGGATTTTTATTTCATCGTTCATACGTTTTCCTTTTTACATTTCTTCTCTACAAACGGTCTTTTTACGATTTTTGCATCGTACAGTTTATTTCTTATCATGATTTGAACAATAGTATCAATAGTTTTTATTGAAGTGTTAAGTGATGTTTCATTATTTACATCCAAATATGCCAACCCTATATTTTTTTTCAAAACAGGAGAAGGCCCTCCGCTTGTAACAACGCCTATTTTACGGTTTTCAAAATATATTTCATATCCGTGACGCGCGGGAATTTTATCAAGCATTTCAAACCCTACAAGTTTTTTATGTTTAGAAATGTTACCGTTTATCTGCCCCATAATAACTTCTTTACCGTTATAATCGGCAGTTTTATTTTTTGCAACAGACCAGCTGAGCCCTGCTTCAACGGGTGTTATATCTTCGTTCAAATCGTTCCCGTACAGGTGCAATGCCGCTTCCAGCCTTAATGTATCTCTTGCGCCAAGACCTATCGGCATGATGTTAAATTCTTTTCCTTCTTCTAAAATTTTATCCCAGAGAAAGGCGCTGTACGCGTTTTTAACAAGAATTTCAAAACCGTCTTCTCCAGTATAGCCGGTTCTTGCGGCAAGAACGTTTATATTTAAAATCTCGCCCCGTTTAATCGAAAAATACGAAGGCTGATTTTCTTTTTTTATGCCGAGTTTATCCACTAAATCAGAAGCCATAGGCCCCTGGATTGCAAGCAGTGAATAGTTATGAGAATCATTAACTATGTTAACATCAAACCCCAGAGAGTTTCTTACCATCCAGTTTAAATCCTCGTCAATTCTTGAGGCATTTACAATAAGCAGATATTTATCTTCCAGTTTGTAAATAATAAGGTCATCTATAACTCCGCCCTTTTTGTTTGTTAATTGGCAGTATACGGCTTTATTTACGGCAAGTTTTGAAACATCCTGCGGAACAAGTTTTTGCAAAAAGCAAAGAGCATCTTTGCCCGATACAAAAACTTCGCCCATGTGAGATACATCAAAAAGCCCGACATTTTTTCTTACGGCGTTATGTTCCTCGATTATGCTTGTGTATGAAACCGGCATAAGCCACCCTGCAAAAGGTACAAGCTTTGCACCGAGTTTTATTTGTTCTTCTAAAAGAAATGTTTTTTTGTCCATATATGTTCCTATCTGGTATAAATTCTCGGCAGGCGCACTTTCAGCCTGCATGTTAATTCATAATTTATTGTGCCTAAAATTTCAGCCCATTCATCCACGGAAATTCCATCACCTAAAATAGTTATTATATCGCCTTCTTTGGCATTTAACCCTGTTATATCAAACATCATTTGATCCATTGTAATGCGTCCGATTTGAGAAACGTATTTTCCGTTCAAAATCCCTTTTATTTTGCCGGATAAATTTCTCGAAACGCCGTCAGCGTAGCCTACAGGAATGGTTGCAATTTTGGTTTCGCCGCTTGAAATAAAGTCGTAGCCGTAGCTTACGCCTTCATTTTCTTTAATTGTGTGTATATTTGTAATTCTTCCTTTTACTCCGATTACCTGTTTTAATTCGGGTAATTCGCAAACCGGTTTAACGCCGTATGTAAGAGGGGATAACCCGTATATAATTATGCCGAGCCTTATTAAATTGTATCTGTCATCATCCGACATAAAGGCGCCAAGGCTGTTTTGACAGTGTATTTTAAGATTTTTTGTATCAATATTATCTAAAACGTAATTAAACTTTTCAAGCTGCATTTTTAATATATTTTGGTTTTCTGCATCTGCAAAATGAGTAAAAACACCTTTAAATTAAACATTTTTAAGTTTTTTTATAAAATCAGGCGCATCTTTAAAATTAATTCCTATACGGTTCATTCCGGTATCAACTTTAACCTGCACTTTTAATTTTTTTCCGGTTCGCTCATACAATAAATTTGCAGCTTCTATGTGTTCGTCATTGAATACGGATACTTCAATATCATTTAAAAGGGCGGCTTCAAATGCCCAGATAGGAACTGCACCCAGAACAAGCACGGGGCAATTAATTTTGTTTTGCCTCAATTCAATGCCTTCATCAATTGAAGCTACGCCAAAGGATTTTATCCCGCAGGCAAGAAGCGTAGGCGCACACATGAGGCTTCCATGTCCGTATCCGTCTGCTTTTATTATTGCCATTAATTCTTTTTTTTCAACGTTTTTAATTTTATTTTTTATATTAAAAATATTTTCTTCTAAGGCGCCTAAATTTATTTCTGCCCATGAATCTCTGTGCCTGCTTATAAGGGCGGTTCTTACATTTTTCATAAAATCCCCCTTTTTTGTGCAAGATAAAGTTCATAAGTATTTTCCATAAGGCATGCTATCGTCATGGGGCCTACTCCTTTTGGAACAGGAGTTATCAATGAAACTTTTTCCATAACATCGTTAAAATCAACATCGCCCGTCAATTTGCCGTCGGATTTTCTGTTTATGCCGACATCTATTATAATTGCACCCTGTTTTATCATTTCTTTTTTAACAAATTCCTTTTTTCCGATTGCACAAATTAAAATATCCGCATTTTGAGTGATTTTTTCTAAATCCTTCGTTTTTGAATGCGCAATTGTTACGGTTGCGTTTCTGTTTAAAAGCATTAATGCCGCAGGTTTTCCCACTATATTTGAACGCCCCAGTATAACGGCATTTTTACCTTCAATTTCAATATTTTCTAAAAGTTTCATTATTCCTTTTGGCGTGCAGGGTATGGCATACCCTTTTTCGCCTCTGGCTAATTTGCCGGTGTTATACGAATTAAAGCCGTCAACATCTTTATAAGGCAGGATTTTATCAAGGAAATCTTCTTTTTTTAAATGTTTTGGCAAGGGAAGCTGGAGTAAAATTCCGTTTATGTTTTTATCATTATTTAATTCTTCAATAACGCTAAACAGCATTTCTTTTGTGCAATCGGAAGGAAGTTCCTTTAAAACCGAATAAAAACCGATTTCTCTTGCGGTTTTAACCTTATTTTTTACATAAATTCTGCTTGCTTCGTCGTTTCCGATAATAATAACGGCAAGCCCCGGTTTAACATCAAGATTTTCAACCTGTTTTTTCAAATTCTCCGTAATTTTTTTTGCAATTTCGCTGCCGTTTATGATTTTTGTTTCCATTTTTCACCCTTGCGGTAAATTTAATCTTGTATACATTGCACTCAGTGCATTTTTAAATGATTCTTTATCGATATTTTCGCCAAAATCGGGAATGACCCCTAAAAGGGTCAAGCCTATGCTGCTTAGAGCCTCTTGCAATTTATTTGTTGTTTCATTTTTTATTTTATTCAAAATAACTCCAAACTGCCCCTGCGAAGCATATTTTTTTGAACTTTCAAAAAGTCTGTGTGCAAGCTCTACGGAATTGGTTTCCGAATTTAAAATAAGCAGAGTTGTATCTATCGGAAAATCAACAAGCTGATGAAGATACGAAAGGTCATATTCACAGTCAAAAACAACAAAATCGTACCTTTCAACCAATTTTACAAGCGCGTCATTCATTTGTTTTGTTATGGGACAGCGGCAATCTTTGGAAGCAACAAGCCAGGAAACGATAATATCAATGTTTGAATCTACTTCAATTAAAATATCTTCAAGCGCCCATTCAATGTATTCCTGTTTGGTCATTTTACTTGGAATACCCGTATTATATTCATGCTTGCCGCTTCTTATGCCATATATAGTCTTGTCGGTTGTAATTCCGAAAAATCCCGCCAGTTCGCCTGTTAAATCGTTATCCACAAGAAGAATGCTTTTGTCTTTAAACTTTTCTTTCAGCAAATTTGCAAGGCAATACACCGCTGTGGATTTACCGCTTCCGCTTTTTCCGGTTACCGCTATTGTTGATGTCATTTTTATTTTTCCTTTTGAGATAACTTTTATTTTATTATAAAATCAGAATTATGAAAAATGTTTTATTTATAAACTATGGCGGGATTGGGGACGAAATTCTTTTTTTGCCTGCCATACAGGCTTTTAAAAAACTTTATCCGAATTCAAAAGTTACGCTTTGTCTTGAGCCGCGGGCAAGCGGCATAAAAACCCTGTATCCTTTTATAGATGATATTATAACCGTCGATATAAAAGCATGGGGGCTAAAGAAATATTTCAATATTTTAAAATTTATTTTTTCTGCATGGTTTAAAAAGTTTGATATAGTTATTTCAAGCGGAAAATCACCCTTTGTTTC
>JAJQDG010000110.1 GCA_021202305.1 Candidatus Gastranaerophilales bacterium | reverse complement strand
TAAATTAAAAATATAAGGTATCTTTTACGTAAGGTAACAAAAATGGGTTCGGGCAACACAGTAGTAATAGTTTCAGATGCCGGTTTTCTGGTAAATGAAATAAAAAATATGCTGGTACTTCTTCGCGATGTTGACAGTGTCAGTTCTTGCAGCTATTTTGAGGCTGAAGAATATATAAATGACAAAATGCCTGCCGTTATATTGCTGCATGCAGCGGAAAAAGACAAAAACCCGCTTAAACTTCTTTCCAGAATTAAAAAAAATTCGCTTTTGAAAGATATACCTGTTATTTTATATGCAGATTATCCTGATGCTGATTTTATAATAGAGGCTTTTGATAAGGGCATAACGGATATTTTAAGTGCGCCTTTGAAAGATTATGAACTTGTTATAAGGGTGATTTGGGCAATTCAAGAAAATGAAAAACGGCTTGTTCAAAAAACAAAAGAAAAGTTTTTGCAAAAATTGGGAATAATTGATGAAGATACGGCTCTTTATAAAGAAGAATTCAGCATTAGATATCTGGAAAGCGTAATTGCCCAAATAAAAGAAACCAAGCAAAACGCCTGCCTTATTTTAATTAAAACTCACCCTGCAATAAAAGTAAGCTCCAATAAAGAACATTTTGTAAAATCTGTTAAAAGCTCCGTCAGAATTAATGACACAATCGCCATGAAAGATAACGAAAACTGTTTTATTCTTTTGTCTAAATCAAAGCTGAACGGCGTTTATTCCGTATATGAAAGGCTGGTTTCTCACCTGCGTCCTATTACAACAATCAGTGCAAGCGCGGTTGAAATACAAGACGAGCTTTTTGATGATATCTTAATTGCACTTGAAAATGCGGTCAAAAAAGCGGAAAAGGGCGAAATTTCAATTGTAACAAAAAAAGATTTTACTGATTTATTTAACGAAGACAAAGAAGAACTTGGTATTGCAAAAATTTTAAATGGTGAAGCCGGTACAGAAAATGATGATAAAATACAAGAAAAAAACGAACTCGCTTTAATTGAAAATATAGAACCCTTTGGCGGAAAGCCCCGCCCTGAAGAAGAAGCCGAAATCAGCCGCGAAACAGAAATATTGAATGAAAAAGTAGAAGCTGCAAAAAAAAATAATGTTCAAAAAAAAGTCAAACTCAAATCGGATACCCATAAAAATGAAGCAAGTGAAATAGATATCAGAAATGCAATTTTATCAAAACAGGCGTATTCAAAAAAACTGAAAATTTTTGTAGAACCTGCTTTAAAAAAATATGCGGCAAAATTCCAAAATGAATACACTTTAATCGATGCAGACGTAAATGTTTCTTTTGAAAATACTTTTTTAAAACTTGATAAGGACGATGTAAAGCTTGATTTTCAAATGAATTTCGACGGAATAAAAACAATAAACTTTAAGCTCGGAATTTATGCGCTTGAAACACCTTTAGAACAAGATTTCTACGAAATAGAAGTTATGGATTTTGACAGCAAAAAACTTGAGATAATTTTGGATACTCTTGTTATGGAATATAAAAATTATCTAAAACCGTAATAATTTCGTACAGAATTTTTTTACATATTGCGCTTTTATATTGACCTAAAAATTTGCAAAAAACCGGTATTTTGGATTTATGGCGTCTTTATAATAAAATCAGTTATTGCTTACAAGCATTTTGAAAGCAACAAGAGCGCGTGCCGATATTTCGCCCGACATTTCTCTTTGTTTTTCCGTAATATTAAAAATTCTGACTATACGTTGAATTTCGGACAGTTTTTTTCTGTCTTTAATGTCATACACATTTTCAATGGGGTCTAAAACCAATCCGAATAATGTATTTATTGATCTTTCATTCATAGTCATTTTTCTTGTATTACTCCCATACATGTTAATAAAGTATTTTTTTTATGAGAAATTGCGCCATTGTAAAGAAAAGTTAACTATTTTTTATATATTGAGTATATAAAAAACCAAAAAGCAGACTGAAAGAATTTGTAAAGCAGCTTTAGCCGCCCAGCTCCCGCAATAGGCGGGGGGCATAAGCTTATGCCCGTACTTTCGGGTTTTTCACACATCCTTATTTTAAATATTCCTCAAATTTTTTATTCGGAGCAAAGTAAAATCCGCACCCGTCAAGTGTTGTGCCGCCCATTTTAATAAATTCAGGGTTTATGGCAGGATAATCTCTGCAAAATATCGGGCGAAACCAATAAATGCCGCATTTATTATTTTTTAAATGCTTGCATTTGAATAAAATTGCGCCTTCAAGCTCAATGCCTTCGCCTGTTACTTTTCCGTTAGGATAGAAATATCTGTATATAAGATGTTTTTTTTGCATCTTTTTAAATGTTTCTTCATCTTTAATATAACCGTTTTCATCGGAAAAAAGTATACATGTACAGCACCTGCCGCACATTTTACACTTTCCTTTCAGTGCGTATTTTGAAGATGTAAAATAATTTTTAACTGATAAAATTATATCCTCAATGTATCGGTTCAACTTTTACTATCCCCAATACAACAGGCGTTTGAAAATCAGTAAAGTCAAAAATTTGAAAAATATAAAACCCTGCATTATTTATAACTACATAATCCGTATACGCTTTTTTATTATTCAACTCCAGAGTTCTGTTGTACAAATACTCAAGTCCCCAAAATTCTGATTTTTCGCTTTCTTTTTTAAAAACTTGAAGCTTTAAAAGGCGCGTTTTAAATTCTTTCGGATTATATACGGCAAAATAAATACGTTCTCCCGGGGCAAATTTGTTTGCGGGAGTATACATTGTTTGGCTTGTAAAAGGAGTTTTTGAAAATATTATGGTCGGCTTTTCGCTGTCGCAGCCCGTTAAGAAAAAAATAAGAAAAAGACAAAACAAAATAAAACTTTTTTTCATTCAATAAGCCCCTTATAGAGTTCGTCTATTTTTTCTTTAGTGCGCATTTTTGTATCTTCATTGTCCGAAAATTCAACATACTTTTCGTAATTATATATGGCTCTTTTATTGTCAGATATTTTTTCATACGTTTTTGCAAGCCCGAAATACCCGATTGCGTATTTGGGGCTGATTTGCACTGATTTTTCAAAATAAGAAATAGCATTCTGGTATTCTTCATTATCAAAACTGCATAATCCAAGGTTAAAATAGGCATTTTCATTATCGGGGTTAACTTCAAGCGCTTTATTGTAATTTTCTTTTGCGTTTTTTTCATCATTCAAATATTTATACATGCTTCCGATTTTAACGTATAAATTATCATCATTAGAATTTTTTTCAAGAGCTTTGTTATACAAATCTAGCGCTTTTTGAAAATCTCCGGTTTTTGTGTAGCTGTCAGCCAAAAGTTCAAGTGCCTTATTATCTTGATTATCAATCTCATACGCCTTTTTATACGCAGCTTGCGCATCTTGTTCTTGTTCCATATTGCTTAATGAAGTACCTAAATCCATATAAATGTTTTTATCATCAGGCGACATTTGAATTGCTTTTTCATAATTTTCAACTGTTTTTATTTTATTGCCCATGTTTTCATACGTTTTTGCAAGCCCCACATAAGCTTTTGAATTTTCAGGGTTCACCTCAACTGCAGCTTGATAAATCGCTTCTGCTTTTTTATATTCCTTGTTTTTTACTAATGCACCCGCCCATTCAACAGAATTAGAATAAATGCTGTTTAAAATTTCTTGTTTTTTTATACCGAATTCGGCTAAATCGGCATTATCAAAATAAGAAAGCTTTCTGTACAGGTTATCTGCCTTTTCATACTCTTTTAAAGCTTCAAGACAAAGCCCTTTGTTATATGCGGCACGAAGATTTTTTGAATTGCCGGAAAGCTCCTCATTATATATTTTAAGCGCACTTTCAAAATCATCATTTTCAAAATACGATTTTGCAAGCTCGTTTTTTATATCAAAATCATTTGAAACTTGAACGCCTTTTTTTAAAACATCAAGCGAGTCATTTATATTTCCGGTTTTGCGTTCTAAAATACCTAAATTCATATATGCGCCCTTATCTTCGGGATTTGCTTGAATGTATTCTTTATAGGCATTTTTTGCATCATCGTCTTTGCCCATTGTTTCAAGAAGTTTGCCGTAATCAAATTTAAGGTCGTTTAAATTCGGATTTAGATTAAAAGCCCGATTATAGTTTTCATAGGCTTCTTTATTTTCATTAAGATAAGACTGTACAACTGCTAAATTGCCGTATGAAATATAATCTTCACTGTTTAATTCAATCGCTTTACTAAAACATTCTTTTGCTTTTAAATACTGCTTATCACGGAGATATGCAAGCCCCAATTCAGAATATTCTCTAAAACTGTCCGGATTTTTTTCAAGAACTCTTTCATAAGCAGAAATAGAATTTTTATAATCTTTAAGGCGCAAATAGCTGTTTGCAAGAAGGTTTCCCGCTTCTAAATTATTCGGGTAGGTTTCAATAAATTTTTGATAGTAGGTAATTGCTTCTTTATATTGTCCATCGTAAAATTTTGCGTTTGCCAGATTCAGATAATTATATTTGTAATCGGGCATAATTTCTTTTGCTTTTAAGTAGGTATTAAACGCATTTTTGTAATCATTTTTTTGCTGGTAAATGTTACCGAGGCTTACGTATAAAAAAGCATCTTCGCTGTTTAATTCAATTGCTTTTTTATAATAAATAACTGCCTCATCTGTTTTTCCGCTTCTTGCGTATAATCCGGCAAGTTTCGTTACAAGGGTGATATCGTCATTTGAATTGTTTAATGCCTTTAACATTATATCTATGGCATCATCAAGACGATTTTCACTTTCAAAAGTAAGCGCTTCCATATAGAGTTTATTCGCTTCTTTTGACATTTTTGCTTCAGAAAAAGGGATAAATACAAAAGATGAAATTATGAAAATTGCAGTCAGAATTTTTTTATTCATCAGCCCGCTTTTGTTTCCTCCATGACTTTAAATGTTTTGCTTTTTTTACTGCCTATTATTTCAATATACCGCTTCAAAAGATTAAAACAACCATCCGCCAGTTTTTCATTAATTAAATCGTCAAATTCTGTTTTTTTATCCAATGGCGTATTATTCAAAGCAAGCAGAAAACTCCTTATTTTTTGATGAATTTTTATATATCTGAGCCCCGCCTGCGCGCATGAAGGGCAAACTATGCCGCCTGTTTCATAATGAAAAAAAACGGAATATTCAGGCTTTTTTGAACACTTCAAGCATTTTTCAAGCTCTATTCCAAAACCCAATTCCCTCATAAAATGAAGCTGAAATTTTATTACGTTTAAAAGAGCAAAACTTTTATTTTTTGAATTTTGAATATTATTTAATGTTAAATAAATTATTCTGTAAATTGCCTCATTCTGTTCTTTATCAACTGTTTCTGTGCAAAAAGAGTTCACGGTTTCTGCCACATAAAGCGCACAGGTTAACTTATCAAAATCATATCGCAATTTATTAAAAGGATTGAGTGCGCTTGCCTCTTTAATAATGTCTAAATTGCGCCTTTTATCGAGCAAAAGAGTATTAGCAACAAGAACCTGCATTCTGGCGCCAAGTTTGCTTTTTGGACGTTTGACTCCCTTTGCAACGCCGCGTATAAGCCCGTTTTCTTTTGAAAACATGACGACAATATTATCATTTTCGCTTATAGGATATGTTTTTATATTAATGGCGTCTGTTGTATAATTTTCCATTTATGTCGAAACCTTGACTGCTGACATTTCGCAGTTAATAAAATCTTCACAAAGGATGTCCTGCGACTGGAAATCAGCCTTTATGTCGCAATTCGGACTGATTTTTGCAAAAATTTGTTTATAGTATTCGCGTTTTGTTGTTTCTTTTGAAAGAATGTAAACCTTTTTAGGTTTAACCGCTTCAAAAGCTGTTTTAATAAATTCCGCGGTGAGTATTCTTGTATTTTCAAGGGGCGGGTTTATTAAAATCCAAATATCGGCATGTGCCATTGAATTAATTGCATTAACCCAATAATAAGGATTTGCATTTGTTTCATAATTCTCTGCCTCGTAAATATCGGGATACATCGGCGCCCCGCAATTTTTACATTGCAAACTCAAAACTTTATTGTGAAAACCCCCGAAATATTCTCTTTCGCTGCATTTTGGGCAAAGAAAAATATTGGATAAGCCAAAAAGCGGCACCAAAACAGTTTTCTTGCCTTCTGTTTCTTGTTTTGTAACAAGTGGAATTTGAAAATTTACGCCGTTTTCAATAAAATTTTTTAT
>JAJQDG010000111.1 GCA_021202305.1 Candidatus Gastranaerophilales bacterium | reverse complement strand
CCCCTGTTTACTTTATTTTATTTATTAAAAATTGTAACGAAATTTGCATGAAAAATTAAAGAAAAAAAAGACTTTGACGATTAATTTTGTATGAACTAACTGAAAGGAAAGAACAATGACAAGTGACGTATCATCTTTGTTAAGCCAAATTCAAAGCTACATTAAAACAGATTCAGACGGAAACACTACTTATTCGTTATCTGATGTCAGCAAACTTGAAACGCTGTTTGAAGATACCGATTATTATAACGCAGGTGAAACAGGGCAATCAGCCATTCAAGATCAGATAGACGACCTTGAAAAAGTAATCAAAACCCTGCAGGCTGAAGCTGATGAATTGGGCGAGCAAATTGACCTTGAAAACCTTGATGTAGACAAGAAATGCGATGAACTTGCAGATATAGTTTCTGACATAAATTCAGAAACAGCGCAATATCAAAGTGATGTAAAAAAAGCTGCACAACTTGCCGCAAAAGAAGCTATTAAAACATACAGTGAATCTAACGGCAGCACCTCATTTGAGGAATGTTTCTCTGAAGCATTAGGTAAGAAAATGATTGGAACGTCCGGCATCAGTATGACTGCAATTGCAAACCTGTACGATGATTATGACACAGTTAAAAATGAAATTTCAAATTTGTCAAATACAATTCAAGGGCTTTTGGATGATGTAAACGCACTTCAAAATAAATTGAACCTTACAAATTCAACGATTAATCTGCTAACAACAACTAAGAATAACATGTCTGATACCATTGAAGGCGCTTATTCCAACTGCGATACAGATTCAAAAATTCCGGTATATTCAGGTGCAAAAGCAGAGCTTGCAGATAAATTATTAGGTACTTACACTTCAAGATACGATAGTGATGTTACGGGCGGAACATCTTCATCGACTGAAATTACCGAAGCCCAGCAAGAATTAATGGATAAATGGCTTGCTCAAAAGGGTGATGCCGATTATACTTCAGGTGATAAATATAATGTTGCAACAAACCCTGAGCTTGCTAACCTGCGCAGCTTATACGAAAGCGGTATGATTGAAGAATTATCTGCAAGCGGTTTGAATGCAGATCAGATTTTAACTTTTATATCCGAAAACTGGGATGTCGGTATTTCAAAAGATACTTCAACAGGCAACTGGAAAATTCCCAAAGGGCATTCGGCAGATGCCTGGGTTTCAGAAGGCGTATACACAGCCCTCAGCGACCTTGTCGCAAGCGGTACTACCGCAATGACCGCAGATGATGTCAATCAGACTCAAATGGAAGAATTAAAAAAAGCAGTTGAACAAGACGATATCATAACAGAAATGTATAATGCGGGTTATTCATTCAAAGAAGCTATGTATCTTTTAACTCAATTATTCCCTGATGCAGGTATTACCTATAATTTGAGCGAACAAAGCGAAGAAAAAGGATACGGCATTGTTACGGATTCCTCATCAAGCGGGTCATTATATTCAACAATTGCAGCTCAAATTCTTGAATATTGGGATGTCGCCAGCACTACAACACAAACTACAGATGATTCAACTACCGGAGAAACAATTAGCTATGATCCTATTACATTCCAGAGCGGGTCAACAACCTATACTTTCATTACAGACAGAGATGGTGACGGCACGTTTGATTACACCGATGGCTCCAATAATGAACTTTTAGGCTCCGCTAACGGCATTCAAGAACTTCTTGATTACGATTACAACGGCGACGGCGTAATTGATGATAATGATATTACCTACGATGAAGACGGAAATGCTCTTACGATAACAGAACCGGATGGCACAGTACGTTATAGAACCGCACTTGATGATTTAACCTTAATGGCAAATAATCAAATTGAAAATTATGACGGCACAACAAATTCTGTTGATTTTGACGTAACCTACACAAGTGCAAAGCTTGCAGGCATAACCTCAATTAATTTAAGCTCGATTTTAGCATCTGAAAATACAACAGGTACGGGTGATGAAATTTCAAGCTCAACAAAAACGTATGATAACGTAAACGAAGGTTCTGACCTCAACGATGACGGATACAGCTATGACGACATTAACGGTTCAAGCGTAATCAACAGCTTTACTATCAGTCTAAGCGACGGCTCAACCGTAACAGCAAATGAAACCTTAAATACGGAAGACAATCTGAATACCTTCTATAAACAAATTGCGGATAATAATACAGCCAGCATTTATTCTTCAATCAGCGAATCTGAATTTGCAGATGCAACCGCAGCAGACAACTGGGCAACCGACGAAGCGGAAGCTTTGGGCGAGCAATTAAATAACTGGGCAGACTCGCTTGCAGAATTGGCAGAAAAAGCTAACGTGGATGGAGATCGATACAAACTCAACTACGATTACGAAGAATTAGAAGAATTGTACGGTCAAGACGGTAAATCAGGCACATACATTAAAACGGTAATTTCAAGGGGTGCGGCTGCTGCCGAAAGCTACGCAAATCAAGCCAAACACAAAACTCATGATCTTAATGAGCTTCAATCAAATGCAGCTACAGCCGTCGACAAAGAAATTGATGCAATAAATGAAGAAGTCGAAGTTGTACAAACCGTAGAAGAAACCGAAGAATAATTCTTCAAAAAATATTAAATAAGGGCGGCTCTTTAACCGCCCTTATTTTTTACCTGAAAAAGCACTAAAAACAACTTTAACTTTTAAATATAGTCTGTTCTCTGTCGGCACCGACAGAGATAATTTTAATCGGGGTTTCAAGATATTCTTCTAAGAAAGACAGATAAATCTTCGCATTTTGAGGTAAATTCTCATATGTTTTAATTTTTGAAATATCTGTTTTCCACCCCTTAAAGCTTTTATAGACGGGGATAAAATCATAATGCTTTACAACATTTGTAGGATATGTATCAGAAATTTCGCCTGTTATTTTATTTTTATATCCGGTACAAAAATTAATTTCATCAAAAGTATCAAACACATCAAGTTTTGTAAGCGCGATTGATGAGATACCGCCTGTCAGTATGCTGTATTTTGCAATAACGCCGTCAAACCAGCCGCAGCGTCTTTTTCTTCCTGTTGTAACGCCGAATTCCGCGCCGATTTCTTGAATTTTAGCACCCGTTTCATCCAATAATTCCGTTATAAAAGGTCCTTCGCCGACACGTGTCATATACGCTTTAAAAACCCCGATAACTTCATCAATTGCCAAAACACCCATTCCCCCGCCAACGGCAGCACCGCCCGAGATTGGATTAGAACTTGTAACAAAAGGATATGTTCCGTAATCAACATCAAGCATTACCCCTTGAGCGCCTTCAAAAAGAACGGTTTTATTTTTCTTTGCGTTTGATAAAATTTCCTGCCAGTTAAAACATACATAAGGAGCCAAAAGTTCTTTATAAGTTTTTAATTTTTCAAGTATATCTTCTTTTGAATACGTTTTCAGTCCGTAAATTTCTTTTAACTGTTTATTTTTCAAAGGCAAAATTATATCAAGTTTAATATCAAGCGCGCTGTCATCAAACAAATCTTCAACGCGGATGCCGCACCGCGAATATTTATCCGCATAAGTAGGTCCTATACCTTTTTTTGTAGTACCGATTTTATTTTTGCCTAAATTTGTTTCGCTGATACCGTCAGTATCAATATGCCATGGCATTGTAATATGGCAAAGCGGACTTATTTTTAGCTTATTTTTTAAATCAACCCCTTGAGATTTTAATTCATCGGTTTCTGTTTTAAAATTTTCAGGATAAATTACAACACCGGCGCCTATAAAACAGGTTTTGTTTTCGTACAGAACACCTGAGGGAACCAGATGAAATTTGTATTTAGTATCATTTGCAACAACGGTATGCCCCGCGTTGCAGCCGCCTTGATATCTGATAATAAAATCAGCTTTTTTTGCAAGAATGTCTGTAATTTTTGCCTTGCCTTCATCGCCGAATTGCGCGCCTATTACTACAGTATTTTTCATTAACAACCTCCGGTAATTTAATTTTACTATGAAAATTTTTATAATAAAATAAAAGTATGCTTAAAATTTTTAACTCATATTCAAAATCTCTTGAAGAATTTTGCCCCATCGAACAGGGCAAAGTTAAAATGTACGTCTGCGGCCCTACTGTTTATGACAGGGCGCATTTAGGGCATGCAAGGTGCTATATAACATGGGATGTTTTATACAGATATTTAAAATTTTTAGGTTATGACGTTATTTACGCGAGGAATGTTACCGACATTGACGATAAAATACTGAAAAAAGCCGATATTAATAATGTTCCGCCTGAAAATATCGCAAAAGAATTTTATACATCTTTTATAAATTCTATGGAAAATTTGAATGTTTTAAAACCGGATATTGAGCCGTTTGCTACCGGAACACTTTCTGAAATGATTGCAATGGTAAAAGAACTTATACAAAAAGGCTTTGCCTATGAAGCAGACGGTGATGTGTATTTTGAAGTTTCAAAATTTAAAAACTACGGTCATCTGTCGGCGCAGCCAATTGATGATTTAATGGCTGGCGCCAGAGTTGAAACAGGAAACAAAAAACGGTCCCCTCTGGATTTTGCACTCTGGAAAAAAGATGAAATTCACGGGTTTAATTGCCCGTGGGGCAAGGGGCGCCCCGGGTGGCACATTGAATGTTCAGCCATGATTAGAAAACATTTAGGTAAAACAATTGATATTCATGCAGGCGGCAGCGATTTACAATTTCCTCATCATGAAAATGAAATTGCGCAATCTGAGTGTGCAAACGGGGTAAAATTTGTAAACTATTGGATGCACAACGGTTTTGTTACAATTAACAAAGAAAAAATGTCCAAATCTTTGAACAATTTTCTTACAATAGATGATGTTTTAAAAAAATATAATTCAAATGCAATCAGGTTTTTTATTTTGACAAATCATTACAGAATGCCCGTTGAATTTAATGATGAGGCGCTTTTATCTGCCTCTATGGGTTCAAAAAGGCTTATAAATTCGGTTTCAAATATAGAGTTTACCGACGAATATGATGAAAATTCAATTGACGAATTTAAAAATGCCATGAACAATGATTTAAACAGTTCAAAAGCGCTTGCAGTTTTATTTTCATTAACTGAAAAATACAAAAAAACACGTGAAATAAAATTTGCAAATACTGTAAAATTATTAGGAGAAGTTTTAGGATTTAATTTTTCGCTGAAAGAATTGTCTGAAAGCGAACTTAGAAAGCTCATTGCGTCCTTATATGAAAAATTTAATTTTGAACAGACACTTTCGCCTTTTGAATTATTAAACTCTCTTTTAAAAATGCGGCAGGAAGCTAAAAATAAAAAGGACTGGGCAAAATCTGATTTTATCAGAGATGAAATTTTAAAATGCAATATAATTATAAAAGATTCTAAAGAAGGTTCTGTATGGGAAATTGCATAGGGGTATTGTACATTGTTGCAACTCCTATCGGAAATCTCGGGGATATAACTTTTCGCGCGGTTGAAATATTAAAAAATGCAGATTTAATTGCGGCGGAAGATACAAGAACTACGCGCATACTGCTTGATAAATATAAAATTTCAACACCGCTTGAAAGTTATCATAAATTTTCAGAAATTAAAAAATGTGAAAAACTAACTGAAAAAATACTGTCAGGCAGTAATATTGCACTTGTATCGGACGCGGGTACTCCTTTAATCTGCGACCCGGGGAATATTCTTATTTCATCATGCCTAAAAGCAGGAATAAAAATTGTTCCGATTGGCGGAATAAGCGCAATTACAACTTTTATTTCTGGAATTTCAAGAAACGGGGATGATTTTAAATTTATAGGTTTTATGCCAAAAATAAAAACCGAAATTGAAGATATCATTAAACAAAATAAAAAAGAAAACCTTATTTTTTATGAAAGTCCGTTGAGGATTATAAAAACGCTTCAAATTATAGAAAACATAAGTCCAAATGCACTAATTTCAATCGGGCGGGAATTAACCAAGAAATTTGAAGAAATAAAAACATTAAAGTCTGCCGAAATGATAAATCATTATCTTATTAACCCTTTAAAAGGCGAAATTGTCTGCATGGTTCATAAAAATATTGCAGCAGATTTGAATGATGAAATATTCGATAAAATTTCTGCCTTAAAAAATGCAGGTTTTTCGCTAAAAGAAACGGCTCTTATTCTTGAAATTACCGATAATATTCAAAAAAATAAAGTAAAATCATTATATTTAAATGAGTTTACGGGAAAATTTTAA
>JAJQDG010000021.1:3737-6222 GCA_021202305.1 Candidatus Gastranaerophilales bacterium | reverse complement strand
AAATAAAACGCTTATTCAAATTTTTACAAAAGATTTTTCGCAGTTTGAAGAAAATACTTTAAATAAAATTAAAAACGATTTTAATCCTGATATAGTTGCAGTTACGGATAAAACTGTCGAATTAAAGAACGCGGTTATATTTGGCAATTATAGCTGTGATATTGCAAAAATATGTGCAATTACGGTTATTTTGCAGCTTCTTGCGCTTAAAATTGCCCTTATAACGGGTGCTGATGTTGATAAACCAAAAGGTCTGAAAAAGGTGGTTTTTTAAAAGTTAGGCAAACGCTCAGTTTGCGGAATCTTGCTGCAGCGAGCTGTCTTAAAAAAGCGTTTCTAAAATTAAGTTACCCGCTAAATCAAAAAACGGCTGCATAACCGGTTCAAAAAGCTAAGTCTGAAAAAGGAGTATTAAGGGCGGCAATGCGGGTTTAAAATATCATTCTTCACCTGATAAAATATAATCATTTGAAGTTTCAAGATATTTTGAATCGATTGAATTTGAAGGGCTGATACCGTATTCTTTTAATTTTTCCACCTGAAATAAAAGCCCGCCCCGCCCTTTTAGGGTTTTAAAAGTGTCCTCAAATTTCTTCTTAACGGTTTCAAAAGAAGTTTGCACACCTTCAATTTTTTGTATAAAAATCATACACTTTTCATAAATTGCATTTCCCAATTTGGATATATCTTTAATATTTTCATACTGATTTTTTTGCGCCCAGGAATAATTTATGGTTCTTAACGTTGCAATTAAAGTGGAAGGTCCTGCTATAATTATATTTTGCTTCAGGGCATCTTCTATTAAGCGGTTATTTGAATAAATATAGGTAAGAGGATGTTCAAACGGAATAAACATAATTGTAAAATCAGGCGTTTGAAGCCCGTCAAGGTTTGTATATTTTCCGCTTAATTCTTTTATGCGGTCATAAACATCATTCATAAAGGCGTTAAGATGTTTCTGCGCTTCGTCCTGATTATCGGATTGAGTAAAATTTATAAATTCGGCAAGGGGTGCCTTTGAATCTATTACTACACTTTTTTGCCCTTCCGAAAGATAAATAACCGCATCTATTATTTTTGTTCCGCCGGAGCCGTCTAAAGATTTAAAGCCCGTTTGCGTTTCAAAGTTGCCGTTCAGGGGGTTTTCTTTTTTGTCTATTAATCCTGAAGCCTTTAAAAGCTTTTCTAAAATCATTTCGCCTAAATTGCCCCTGTATTTGGAATTCTGGCTTATAGCCAGAGAAAGCTTTTCTGTCATATCGCTTACAAGGCGGTTTTGTTTTACTAAATCTTCAATTTTTTCTTTAATTGTTGCAGTGTTTATTTTGCCTGTTTCATCCGCCTGTTCGACTTTTTGCTGAAATTCTTTTATTTTTTCTTTCAGGGGATTTAAAAAAGTTTCAAGCGAGGCTTTGTTTTGTTCCTGCAAATTTTTTTGCTTTTCAAGTAAAATTTCATTTGCCTGAAAACTAAATTCCTTTTTTATTAATTCAGCAAGATTTTTTTCATCATTCCTGCGCCTTTCTTCCGCATTTAATTCGCTTTCAAGCTTGATAATACGTTCTTTTAATTTATTTTTAGAACGGCTGAAAATAATAAAAACGATAACTCCCGAAATAATTGCGCCAAAAATAAAGCTAACGGCAATTTCCATAAAAAACCTCTTTTTTTATGAAATTATCCGATAAACGGGGGTAAAAATCAATATTAAGCTATGCCGATTTTAAATCTTCAATTGAAAAGGTATACCCTAAACCCGACAAAATTTTGCCGACGGTCAAAAGGCTTGGCGATTTTGTGCGCCCGTGCAGGATGTCAATCAATTGAACACGGTTCATGCCGATGTTTTCGGCAAATTTGCTTATCGTTGTTCTTGCTTTTATAACCCTTTCAAGTGAATTGAAAAATTCGGTGCAATCGCCATTTTGAATGTATTCCAAAATTGTTTGGCGAAGCCATTCTTTTTGAAATTCGGGATTTAGCATTTGTTTTGTTAAGTATTCTTCTAAATTAGTCATCTTTATCACCTAAATCTTTTAAGTATGCCTTTGCGGTCAAAATATCTGCCCGCTGTCTTGATTTGTCGCCGGCGTTTAATAATAATGCAACGACCTTGCTTTTTATTGTGTAATAAATTCTGTAGCCTGCCCCAAATGAACACCTCAGTTCGTATAAATTGGGTGCCAGCTGTTTATAATCACCAAAGTTATCATCATACATGTGCTCAAGCCTTTTGATTATTCTGGCACGAATGGAATAATCAAGAGAGTCCAACCACTCTTTAACAGGCTCTTTGCCATCTTTTAATGCATAAAATACAATCTCTTTCACCCTCTTATTGTAGCATATTAACTACATCATTGTCAAGCTTTGTATTTTAAATTGGCTCCTATAAATATTAATTTTAGTAAATTATATGTTGAAAATGCGTGGGGGGGGGGGGGGGGGGGGGGGGGGGGGGGGGGGGGGGGTGGGTGGGGGGGGG
>JAJQDG010000021.1:0-3727 GCA_021202305.1 Candidatus Gastranaerophilales bacterium | reverse complement strand
ATTTGCACCCAAAAAGAATAAATTTTTGACATTAAAAGTTGACAATCCCCCCCCCCCCCCCCCTGTTTGATATATTCTTTGTGAAAATGGATATTTTAGTGGAATAGCAACAAAAGGAAGTTATCATGAAAATTAGCAAATTGCTTACTGCTGTGCTGATTGTTTTTGTATTTATGTGCAATACAAGTGCAAATTCGGCTGAGAAAATTAATATTACCGATGGAAGCGTATATACCGTAGAATCCGATACTTCATTTGAGGGTTTGGATTATTCATCGGACGGCGGGGCTATATATAATAAAAACGGCACATTAATCATAAACAGCAATGTAACATTTTCAGAAAACTCAAGCAACTACGGCGGTGCGGTTGAAAATGACAGTACCATGACATCAACAAGTGATACATACAGTCAAAATACGGCATCGTATGCCGGCGGGGCTATTTACAATGCAGGTTCATTAACATCATCAAGTAATACTTACAGTGTCAATTCTGCTGCCAGCCATGGCGGGGCTATATATAACTATGGTTCATTGACTTCAACACTTGATGAATTTATAAATAATGAGGCTAATTATGGCGGCGCAATTTATAACCGCCTCACATTATCTGTCAGTAATGCATATTTTGGTGAAAATACGGCAAACGTCTGGGGCGGTGCAATTTACAATAATACATCTGATGCAGCAACAATAGAAAATTCGGAGTTTAACTCAAACGAAGCTGTACTCGGCGGCGCAATTATGAATTATGCCGGAACGATAACATCAAACGGAAATACATATACATCAAATTCGGCAAGCGCCGGTGGCGGAGCAATATATAATAATACTGACAGTACTTTCAACTCGGTTAGCGACACATATTCCTATAATACCAGCGCAGGTTCAGGCGGTGCCATATATAATGATGAAGGAATATTATCGGTTAACAGTGCTGATTTTAGCTATAATAGTGCAGATAAATACGGCGGCGCAATTGAGAGTTATCTAGGTACTATCACCATTACAAACTCAACCTTTAGCAATAACTCTGCCGGTTCCGATGGCGGTGCAATTGATAACTACTACGGCACATTGCAAATAAGCAATAGTACATTTGATTCAAATTATGCCGAAACAAACGGCGGCGCTATCAGCATCTACTATGACGAAGATTATACAGGAACAACAACTATTTCAAATTCAACTTTCACATCAAATTCCACATCAACCACTTCAGATGATGCTAAGGGTGGCGCAATATGGATTATGGGCGGTGTAACAAATATCAGTAATTCAACATTTGAAGGAAACAGTTCCTATCAAGGGGGGGCAATAGCCTCAGTGATAAATTCAGATGCCATGTATGATGCTACGGTTAATATAAGCAATTCGGTATTTACCGAAAACACCGCCGCAACCGCAGGTGCAATAGCTAATTTTAGAACAATGTATATAACAGACTCCACATTCACAGGTAATTCTGCAACATCAACAATAGAAGATGAGGGCGGGGGCGCTATATATCTTGGAGCAAAGAGTGAAACTTATATTTCGGGTTCAACATTCACATCAAATACTGCGGCAGAAAATGGCGGCGCTATAAGTATGAGAATTAATGCTGATAACAGCGATGCTATTTTGGATATCATTAACTCAACCTTTGATAGCAACACAGCAAGTGCAAACGGCGGCGCAATTTATAACACATTCTATAACAGCAATACAAACGAAGGGTATGTAACTGTATCAGGTTCAACATTTACAAACAATTCGGCGGCAAATGGCGGTGCAATATATAACTCTGAAATAATAGACAAAGGAGAAAGTTACGGTTCAATTTACGTAACCGATTCAACCTTCACATCAAACAGTGCCTCTGAAAACGGCGGGGCGATATATAACAGTGAAAATACAACCGGTGTTGTTTTAACCTCCGACTTCACTTCAAATAGTGCTGCTAACGGCGGGGCAATATACAATGCTGGAAATCTTGAAATTACAAATTCGTCCTTTCTTTCAAACCAGGCTTCATCAATGGGCGGTGCGATTTATACGGCGGCAGATTTAACAATAAATTCGACAGACGGCTATCAAACTGTATTCTCGGGCAACTCCGCTTCGCAGGGAAGCGCGATATATGTAGATAATGCGGAAGCTGCTCTTGCATTTAATTTGACAAGCAGCGCAAGCGTTCTTCTTGAGGATGATATAAACGGTCAAACAGGCTACGATGTTAATATAACGGGCGACAGTACGAGTACAACATTTTATTTGTATAATGATATAACAAATGCGGATGTTTCTATCGGCAATACAACTTTAAATACCGTAAACGGTCAAATTTATGCATATAATTTCAACAGTTTCACGCTTACAGACAGTATCAATATGGCGGTTGATGTTGATTTAGCAAATGAAACAATGGATAGAATTACGGCTTCAAACTACGGCAATCATAACGGAACCTTAACCGTAACGCAGATGAATTTGCTTTCCGGTACTTCAAAAGATTCGGTTGCCGTGTATTTCGCCGAACAAGGGCTTAAAAATAACGTTGCAAACGGTGTTTCAAGCGTTTATACTCCAATTTACAAATATAATGTATCGTATGACAATAGAGATGACGGCGGGTATTTTGTATTTTCAAAAGACAGTGTAAATCCTTCCGTTATGGCAGGTGCTGTTGCAGCGCAGGTTGGCGGATATTTAACAGAATTAAATTCATTTGATGAAGCCTTTCGCAATATGGACATGTACATGTTAATGACAAGAAAAGAGCGCGAGGCATTGAAATTTAGAAATAAATTTGCATCCTCCACCGGATACGGCATTACTTATGAACCGGGGTCAGGATATCAGGCGGCGCAAGGCTGGGCAAGACCCTATGCAACCTTTGAAAGCGTAGATTTAAGAGGCGGAGCCGATGTTTCAAATGTCGCATACGGTTCATTCTTCGGCGCAGATTCAGAGCTTAAAGAATTTTCTAACGGCTGGGACGGTGTTTTTAGTGTTTATGGCGGTTATAACGGTTCACATCAGGCGTATGACGGCATAAGTATTTATCAAAACGGCGGTACATTAGGTGCAGTCGGCATGGCATATAAGGGTAACTTTTTCACGGGGCTGACTGCTAATGTTGGTGCAAATGCAGGCAGAGCAAGCACATACTACGGCAATGAAGATTTTACGCTTTTAATGGCGGGTATTGCAAGTAAAACCGGATATAACGTTGAATTTGCGGACGGTAAATTTATCGTTCAGCCCCAATATTTGATGTCTTATTCTTTTGTAAATACTTTTGATTACACAAATTCTGCGGGCTTAAAAATTAAATCTGACCCCTTGCATGCAATTCAAATTGCGCCCGGGGTTAAATTTATCGGTAATTTTGAAAACGGATGGCAGCCCTATGCAAGCGTTTCAATGATTTGGAATATTATTGACAAAACAAAATTCACGGCAGCAGATGTTGCATTGCCCGAACTTTCAATTAAGCCTTATGTAAAATACGGAGTAGGTGTTCAAAAGCGCTGGGGCGACAGATTTATCGGATATTTCCAAACGTATATTACAAATGGCGGAAGAAACGGTGTAGGCTTGCAAGCCGGTTTCAGTTTGGCATTGGGTAAAAAGTATTTTTAGAAAAGCCGCAAAAGTGCAAAGTTCCATGAAATGACAAAAACAAATGTTAATATTAATAAAGTAAAATAACTTTATAAAAAGCTACCACGGGCGCAGAT
>JAJQDG010000185.1 GCA_021202305.1 Candidatus Gastranaerophilales bacterium | reverse complement strand
GTTTATAGCAAATTGAGTTTGCTTTAATAAAATTTTTAAGGCAAACTCTATTCTTGAATTTTATCTTTTAGAATGCAAAAATATCGATATGCGCTCAAAACTGTTTCAAATAGTTTCAAATCACAAGCCCGCGGGTGATCAGCCAAAAGCAATAGAAGAACTTGTTTTTGGGCTTAATGAGGGTTATGAAAATCAAACTCTGCTCGGCGTTACGGGTTCCGGAAAAACTTTCACCATAGCAAATGTTATTGAAAAAATTCAAAAACCCACCCTTGTCATTGCGCATAATAAAACTCTTGCTGCACAATTGTACGGCGAATTTAAAGAGCTTTTTCCCGATAATGCCGTTGAATATTTTATATCATATTACGATTATTATCAGCCTGAGGCATATATTCCAAGGACAGATACTTATATTGAAAAAACAGCTTCAATTAATGATGAAATTGACCGCCTCAGACATAATACCACGCGCAGCCTGTACGAAAGAAATGACGTTATTGTAGTGGCTTCCGTAAGCTGCATATATGGTTTGGGGCTGCCTGAAAATTATTTTAAAGGAGCGCTTAAATTGTCCATAGGGGATGAAGTAGATAGAAAAGCACTCTTAAATCATCTTATACTTATAAGGTATGAAAGAAATGATGTCGAACTGAAACGCGCAACTTTCCGCGTAAGGGGTGATTTACTCGAAATTATGCCTGCTTATGAAAAAATTATTACAAGATTTTCTTTTTTCGGGGATGAAATAGAAAAAATTTCAAGAATTGACCCTGTTACGGGCGAAATCATAGAAACAACGGAAGAAACCGTTATATATCCTGCCGTACATTATCTGGCAGACGATGATGACATGGATAAATCTCTTGAAGTTATCAGGCTTGAATTAAGACAAAGGTTAAATGAATTGTACGCTCAAAACAAGCTCATCGAGGCGCAGCGTCTTGAACAAAGAGTTAATTACGACATTGAAATGATAAAAGAAATGGGATATTGCTCGGGCATTGAAAATTATTCGAGAATTTTAGAAAAACGCCCTCCAAATACACCTCCCGCCACGCTTTTGGACTATTTTCCAAAAGATTTTTTAGTTGTTATAGATGAATCTCACGTAACATTGCCGCAGCTTAGAGGGATGTATTTCGGCGATAAATCAAGAAAAGAAGTTTTGGTGGATTACGGGTTCAGGCTGCCTTGCGCAAAGGATAACCGCCCCTTAACATTTGATGAATTTTGGAGCAAGATCGGGCAGAAAATTTTTATCTCGGCAACTCCAGGGGATTTTGAAAAACAGGTTTCAAGTAAAATAATAGAACAAATCATCCGCCCGACAGGACTAATAGACCCGATTGTAGAATTGCACCCGACGCAGGGGCAGGTAAATGATTTATTAAAAGAAATTCAAATCGTAACTGAACGCAAAGAGCGGGTTTTTGTAACTACGCTTACAAAAAAAATGGCAGAAAATCTATCTGAATTTTTAAACGGCAAGGGAGTCCGCGTTCGATATTTGCACAGTGAAATCCAATCTTTGGAACGCGTTGAAATTTTAAGAGATTTGCGCCTTGGAGAATTTGATGTTCTTGTCGGTGTAAACTTACTGCGCGAAGGGCTTGATGTGCCTGAAGTTTCTTTAGTTGCAATTATGGATGCCGATAAAGAAGGTTTTTTGAGGTGTGAAACTTCACTGGTGCAAACAATAGGACGCTGCGCAAGGAATATAAACGGCAAGGTAATTATGTACGGTGATAAAATTACGGATTCCATGAAAATAGCTATGGAAGAAACGGCAAGGCGCCGCGCTTTGCAGGTTGAATTTAATAAAAAACATAATATAGTACCTCGCACAATTAAAAAACCCGTTGAAAACAATTTGCTTGCGCTTGTTCAAAGCTATAGAAGCGTAGAAGATATAATAGCGGAGGGCATGAGCGAGATGAATATTGACAGGAAAGACCTGCCGAAACTATTAAATAAACTTGAAAAAGATATGCACAAAGCAGCCAAAATACTTGATTTTGAGCGCGCCGCAGAAATAAGAGATAAAATAAAAAAACTGCGCAGCCTTTTAAATTAATTGTCAATAAAGCCCGCTTTAAAAATTTTAATTTTTAAAGCGGGCTTTATGCTCAATTTTTATTTATACCGTATAAATGCGCATTGAATAATTATTCAGAAAAATTGAAATAAATTTTTTCCTTTGGTTTAATTTCAATTTCAACTCCCTTTCCCCATGGAGTAGTGCGGTTTACATATTCATCCACAACCTCTTTGCCCTCGCCTTTAAATACTCTTGCCGTATCTATAACATATCCGGGGCTGAATGTAAAACTTCCTGATGATATATATGAATTTTTAAAATCAGGCTTCATTTTTTGTCTGTACGTTGCCTTAATGGTTTTATCTATATTGTGGCGGTTGCCTTCTTTATCGGTATAATATTTGGGCGTAAATGTGAATGAAGAATTATGGTGCCATTTTTTTGGATGAACAACATCTGACATTGTGCCTGTTAAAATGTATCCTCTTTTAATTTGAATTCCCTGCATATCAAAGTTTCTGACTGATTTTACACTGATTTCGGCCGACGGATTTTTTGTTGATATGGTATCCATTGCTTTTCCTTTAAAAACTTTTGCATTTGCAGGCATCAAAAAAACGACCAAAGCGCCTAAAATTAATAAAATCTTTTTCATATATAAACCCCCTTTGTTCTATATTATCATAAAAATCGAAATTGTTGTTATAACCGCTGAGAAAAATTAAAATTTTTTGCGAAGCCGGTGCTGATACGGGCGGTGTCGATGAGACCCGCACGTGAAGCACTACGGCGTGCGAAGCCGGTGCGCGGGAGCCGGCGAGGAGTATCGGGGCGGGATAGCCCCGATACGTAACGTAACGCCGGCGATTATAAGCACTATGCCAGACCGCAAACTCTTATTCTAATTACCAAATACGACAAAAGGAATATTGTGTTCTATTGCGTACTGCTTTAAAAAATTCGTTCTTTTAGATACTTCATTGCTGTTCAGAAAATCAACGGGGTTGCCAACTATCCCTTTTTTATCTGTATTATAGGCAAAAACGCCGGTTATTTTCGGGTTTGAGATATACATTTCGTTATATTCTCTTTCGCCCAGTCTTTTGTTAGAATTAATTGAAGCAAAAGCCTTGATGAGTTTTTCACCAAGTTCAACAGGTTTTATTTCATTAAAAGATTTATTTGAATTTTCTCTGACAAATTCAACATATTCTTCATCATTCATGCCGGCTGCTTCTTTTATGAGGCTAGATATAAATAATCTGTCTTTTTCTTTTAGTTTGCCAAAAATAAATTTATGAATATTTTTTTCATTACCTGAACCCGAATCGCTTTCGCAGCCGCCATGGATATATTTTGTATCAACATCAAGCAATACGCCCTGCGGTCTATAGAGCCTGTATTTAGATTCAGGTCTTTCCATATAACTGACCGATAAGAGAGCATTGGAATCGGGTAGTGAAAAGACGTCGAATTTGGCAAGCTGGTTAGGGTAATCAAGTCCGTGGGCTATAAATTTAATATTACCGGTATCTGCATTTTTGCCGCGGTCAGTTACGGTTTTTATACCTTTCGATTTACTTCCTTCAGGCAAACCTATTGCTTCCCAGTTTTCAACTTCATTGTATTTTATAATGATAAGTCCGTTTTTATCTTCATATACGCCTTTTATATTGGTGGAACCATCCGCATTTATTTTTATTATTTTTGATTTTATTTTATCGGATGAGGGTAATTTAGTTGCCGGAAGAACGGGCTGAGATTTTTGGAGTTCACTTATGTATTTTTTTATCATTTCTGCATAATAATCTGCGCTTTCGCCAAAACTTCTTATATTTCCGTTAAAATCAATTCTAGAATTGCCTTCTTTTGTATCGTGAAAAGAACCGCCTTTTTTAACCGCCTTTAAATCTGCATGGGTAAACATTAAAGACATATCAAAAATATTATCATGCCTTAAATCGTATGCCGTTGATTGAATATTTCCTGCTAATTCTTCTTCATTTTTTGACCTGTTTACACGCTGCAGCCATTCATGGTTTTTTATTAACGTATACAGTTTTATTTCTTCTTCCTGCGTGAGATTAAACTTTTTAGCTATAAAGAAGGAATCAAAAGCGCCTTCATTTTCATGGGTTTTATCTGTTATGCCTTCGCGCTTTGTAATATCATGTAAAAGAGAAGCGAGCAGCATAATTTTTTTATCGGAATTGTTAAGTTCATCAAACTCCGGGTCTTGAACAATTTCTTTCATTACTTTTAATGAATGCAGAAAACAATCAAAATCATGTGCTTTTGCCTGAGTTCTTCCAATCATCGGTCTTAATTCGGGAAGTGAAATAATTATTTCATTCAATAAAGTTTCAATTTGTCCGTTATTGCAAGTTACAGGATTATTTTCAGAAAAATGAATAACATTTTTTCTTAAATCTTCAACAACGGCTTTTGTTTTTGGGTCTGCAATTTGAGCAAGCTTTTTGCCGTTATTCAGGTTAACCGGGTAACCGGTTATTGAAAAACCCGTTTTATTTTCTTTGTTGTAATGAAGTTCAAAACCAAAATAATCATACACTTTTTGGCGTTCTTTCGGCGTCAGGTTTTTTACTTTGCCCAGTGTATCAGAAATAAAATCGTCCTTTGAATATTCCTGTTTTATATCAAGATTATTAAATTCTTCATCTGAAATATTTTTTAAGCTGCTGCTAAGCGAATTTAGGGAATTGTTGAAACTTTCAATTTCTTTATCGGATAAAGTATTTGTTTTAATACCGGTTGAACGGACAATAGATGGCAATAATGCGCAGTATTCTTCCTGATTTTTAGGCAGCAGGGGGAATAATCTATGCAAATTTTCGTCTTCTTCAAACAAATTTGAATTGAGTGCAACAAGATTTTTTAATAAATTTCTCTTTTCTGTAAGGGGTATTTCATTTATATCCTGTTTTTTGTATACAGGCAGGAATTTTGCCGCAATTGCGGTATCATCCCATAAGCAATCAGCATCATCTTTGCTGACTGTTTCACCTAACTTTTTTAATTCATCAGACGATACCGCTTCTTTTGCAATTAATGAACCAATGAACAGGTTAGAGGTTATGTCAAATTCTTCATTGTTCAAACAGTTATCAATTAAATCACATTTTGTTTGAGCTGTTTCGGAACTATCGGTGCTTTTGACCATGGCAGCTGCCATTTTCATAAAATCGGGATTACCATATAATCTTTCATCAGATAAAATTTTATCTGCCAGTTGAATTTGTCCGCCGGTATTGATGAAAACAAGCATACGCCCTATCGTATCCATAAGAATAGAATTATTGAGTATTTTTTCATTGGATGAAATTCTATCAATTAAATTGCATTTTGCTTGAGCATGTTCTTGAGTTTCAACCCCTCGGATTATGCAGTTTGCATGCTTCATAAAATCGGGGTTATTAAATAATTTTTCATTGGATGAAATTTTTTCCGCCACCTGAATTTGTTCAGGGGTTTTTGGAGATTGAAGAATTTCTTTTGCCCTATTCATAAAGCTGGGATTATTAGAGAAACTTTTATTAGATAAAATTTTTTCCGCTACTTGAACCTGTTCTTTGGTATTGGTAAAATAAATTATTCCTTTTGCCGCATCCATAAGATCGGGATTGTTGACCAATCTTTCATCAGATAAAATTTTATTAATTACGCGGCATTTTGCTTCGGCTTGTTCTATTTCATCGGTATCATAGATTATATAGGTTATTTCCTTTATAAAATCAGGGTTATTGGATAATCTTTTATCTGATAAGATTTTATCGAGCAAATTGCATTTTGCTTCGGCTTGCCCGGGTTTATATATATGGGCAAGTATCAATTCTGCCTGCCTCATAAAATCCGGATTATTAAATAAATCTTCGCAGGATAATATTTTATCCGCAAGCAAAATATTGTTTTTATTTATTACATCCGGTGATATATATTCTTGCAGTTTTAATTTTTCTTCAATTTTTTTCTTCAGGCATTCAAATTCTTCGTCGGAAAGGGGTTTTAAGTTTTTATTGTGTTCTATAGAACCTTTAAAACTGATATTCTGCGGGATAGAATCAGGCGCAGTGATATTAACCCTGTTTATAGCGCCCAAATATTCTATTTGACGGGATAAGCTGTCTGTTTCTTGCTCTGTTTTTTCTTTTTTAAGCGCCTTTTTTTCGGGTTTTTTATCAATTTTTTTTAAAGAACCTGTATTTCCTATTATAGGGAGTTCACACACAATAAATTTTCCCTTTTCATATCCTTGTATATTTTTGTATATCGGATTAAAAGCAAAAA
>JAJQDG010000020.1 GCA_021202305.1 Candidatus Gastranaerophilales bacterium | reverse complement strand
ATTTAATTTTTCCGAGAATTTTTTCAGATTTTTTGTTGTAAGTATCGCATCTGTTATTGCATTATTTATTGAAACATCCTCCTGCCCTTCTATGGAATTTGCTTTTTTCAGGTTTTCATTTACTTCTTTTAAGGCGCCATTAATATTAGAAACAGATTCTTTTAAATCGGCTTTTAATTTTTCATCGCTTGCAAATTCATTAATATAACAGGAGATGTCCGCTAAGTTTCTTGCAATTTCATTAAGGTCGCCGAGCATTTCTTTCGTTTCGGGTGTTTCGACAATTTTATTTACATTATCTGCAAATTTTCCGACAGATTTTATGGCATCAAAAAGATTGTCTTGAACCTCTTTGTCTCCTACAATGCTATTGATATTATCAGACAAAGCATTTAATTTGCCTGTTAATAATGAAGTTTGTTTTAATATGGCATCTATTTCATCACGCGAAGAATCAATCAATATATCGGCTTTATCCATTACCGTAACAGCTTTTTTAGTAAGTTCATTAACATTAACAACAGCTTCTTTTATTTCGCCGACAAGCTCGTCCGTTAAAATTTCCATAACTCTGTCATTCATTGCGGCAAGCGAATATGCGGCTTTATAATTCAGTTCTAAAAAGTCGCTTATGCGCATAGGTTCAATCACTGTATAGGGCGAATCCGTATCGGGCGCTTCAAGTTCGGCACCTGTTTTTACTTCAAATATAAGCTTTCCGTTTTGCAGTTTTGCACCCAGTGATTCACTGTCTAATATAAGCCCCGGTAAACTAACGGTATAACCTATTTTTAGTGCATTTTGAGTTTTGAATTTTGTTCTGTATTCTAAAGGTGTTGCATTGCTTGGAATTACAACAGCATTTTCCACTTTGCCTATTTTCGTTAAATTCCCCGACAACACCATATATACATCTTGTCCGTCCTCTAAATCCGTTGAATTTCTTTCTGTTTCAACATAAATATAGCCGACTTTAGGCGGCATAACCTCTAAAAATTGTTCGCCTATAAGTCCCGATTGCTGTATTGAAATTGTCGAAGCACGGGGAATTTTTACGTCTTTTTCCGTTATAACAAAGCGAACTTTAACGTGGCTGTTTTTGCCGTCAACAAAGGGGATAATTTCTTCGATTTGACCTATGCGAAGCCCCATCATTTGCACCATTGAACCTGCACGAATACCGTTTATATCATGAAAAATAACTTCAATTCTCTCGCCCGAGGATAGCGTTCTGCCTTTTATCCAGAGTACCGTAAAAATAAGAATTACAAGCGCCGTAATTGTTAAAATACCTACTTTAAGCGATGAAGAAACTTTTCTGTTTTGTGCCATTATAAAATTCTCTTTCTCTTTTTGAATTATACAATAAAAATTAAATTGCGGATTTAATTTCCATAGGTCCTTCAAGTGATGCGTTTATAAATTGCCTTGTATAGGGGTTATCTCCCTTTAAAAAATCCTGCGTGCTTCCCTTGAAAACTATTTTTCCTTCGTACAGAAGAATTACATTGTCGCAGGCTCTTTTAATTGTGGACATCTGGTGCGTTACCACTATACATGCCGCATTTAATTCATTTTTAAGCCGCACTATATAATCTTCAATCAATGTAGAACTGACAGGGTCAAGCCCCGCTGTAGGCTCATCGTACAGTATTGTTTTGGGGTTTGTTACAATAGCCCTTGCAAACCCGACCCTTTTTTGCATGCCTCCTGATAATTCCGAAGGAAATTTTTCTTCAATGCCCTCAAGCCCCACCATTGCAAGCTTTTCTTTTACAATTTTTTTTAATTCTTCTTTTGAATACTTGCCGCGGAATTCTTTTCTTTCAAGGAGAGGAAATGCAATGTTATGATACACATCCAAAAAATCAAAAAGTGCAGAATATTGAAATGTCATTGCAATATCAGAATTTTTTGCAGTTTCAATTTTGCCTTCATCAGCATAAAGGAGTTTTGAGATTATTTTTAAAAGAGTGCTTTTTCCGGAACCTGAAAAGCCGACAACTCCAAGCGTTGTGCCATCCTGCACGGAAAAAGTAAGATTATCCAAAACCTTTTTATTATCAAATATTTTAACTAAATTTGTAACATAAATACTCATAGATAAAAAACCGCCGCAAAAATATAATCCCATACTGCAATTGCAAGAAAGCTCCAAACAACCGCCCTTGTTGTTGAAATGCCCACTTCTTTGGCGCCGCCCCTTGTTGAATAACCGCAAGAACAGCTGATTAGCGCAATCGTACCGCCGAAAAATGCCGCTTTTAAAAGCGCAATCATAATATCACGAATATAAAGCCCCTGCCACAGAGAATTTACATAATTTAAAAGGCTTAAACCTGCGGTCATATTTGAAACAACGCCCGCGCAAATAAGCCCCGTAAAAGAAGAAACAATAAAAACAAAAGGCATCATAATAACGCCCGCTAAAAATCTTGGAACGACAAGGTATTCAATGGGGTCAACATCCAAAACCTTCATTGCATCTACCTGCTCGCCCACAGCCATTGAAGCAAGTTCAGATGCAAAAGCGGAACCTATCATTGAAATTATTGCAAAACCTGCCATAATGCAGGCAAGCTCCCTTACCATTACAAGGGATGACAACATTCCTATGTATCCTTCAGCCCCCTGTTTTGCAAGTTCGGGCGCAATTTGCATTGCAATAATAATAGAAGTCATTCCTACAATGGTTAAAGTAATGGGCAGACTGTCTACCGCAAAGCGGGAAGCTTGTTCCATTGCTGCTTTTATATTTATTCTCAGGCGCAAAACATAATATGCGACATGCACAAAATCCTTGCCGGCGTTTCCAAGCGTTATTAAAAACTCTCTCAACCCGTGAAAAAAAATTTTTATTGCCGCATAAGTCAGCGTGGTTTTTACATTAATCATTTTTTTATTCTAGCACAAAGTCAGCTTTAATGTGCAATCTTTGTATTTTGAATAAAGATATTTACCTTCTTTTGTAACGCCCGTTATTTTATTTTCTTCAAAAATAAGCTCGCTGTGTTTGATTTTTCTTTGCATGCCTTTGTAATTAACAATGGGATATAAAAAAGGGCGCAGCCCTCTTATTTTATTATGCAGAGCTATTGGAGATTCTGCGCAAAAATCTATCACTCTTAAATCGTTATTCCACCGGTCATAGGTTGCCTGCGCTTCATCCTGCTTAACGGGAATTATTAAGTTTTCTTCTAAATCCGAAAGCAATTCAGCTACCATAATTTCAGCCACTTTGCATGTTTTTGTTTTTAAAGTTCCGCCCGTCATATAGGGCATTATATCGAAAGAACCCTGCATTAAAATTTCGCCCGTGTCTAATTTTTCATCCATATAATGAAAAGTTACGCCCGCCTTTTTATCATTTGAATATATTTGCCAGAAATAAGGATTTGCGCCCCTGTGTTTGGGCAAAAGCGACGGATGACAATTAATTACTCCGTATTTTGGAATTTCAATTGTTTCTATTGAAAATTTCTCGCTCCACGAACCCACAAGGATAACATCCGCTTTAAGCTCGGCAATTTTTTTGCGAAATTTTTTTGAATTTACGCTTCTCGCCTTAATTTCCGCAATGTTTTTGCTTTTAATATAGCTGAAATCTTTAGAAGGCGCAAAAATATCTTTAAGAAACAGGGTAAAACTATTATATTTTACCCTGTCTATTCTTATTACGCCTATAACTTGATGATTTGAATCAAGCGCACCTGTTATGAGCGCTGCAAGCATTTTATCATAGCCTGCTATGATAACCCTCATAAAAACTATGCCTCAACCGTTTCTTCCGTTTGTTCAACCGGAGTATCTTCTTCTGTAGAATTTTCTGTTTGAACTGTTTCAACCGGAGCTTCGGTTTCATCAGCGCGGGCTTGTTTTTCTATTTGTGCAGCCTGCGTTTCGCTTTTAATATCGATTTTCCAGCCTGTTAATCTGTGAGCCAGTCTTACATTTTGACCCTCTCGCCCGATTGCAAGAGAAAGCTGATCATCAGGCACAATAACAAAAGCTTCTTTTTTATTTTCTTCATCCGCAAGAATATCAACGGAAATAATTCTTGCAGGAGAAAGAGCATTTACAATATATTCAACAGGGTCTGCAGAATATCTTACAATATCAATTTTCTCGTTTTTAAGTTCGCCCACAATTGTCTGTATTCTTGAACCTCTGGGCCCTATGCATGCACCCACCGAATCTACGGAAGGGTCATTTGACCATACGGCAAGTTTTGTTCTGTAGCCTGCCTCGCGCGCTATTGATTTAATTTCTACAATACCGTCCTCAATTTCGGGAACTTCAAGCTCAAAAAGTTCACGGACAATTTCGCTGTGAGCCTGAGAAACAATAACCTGAGGCAGCCTCGTTGTTTCTTTAACATTTAAAACAAATACTCTTATTCTGTTGCCGGGTTTATAATATTCACCGGGTAATTGTTCTCTCTGGGGCATAATGGCATCTGTTTTGCCTATATTGACAATTACATTGCGCTCATCCCTTCTTTGAATTATACCTGTAATTAATGTGCCTTTCTTGCTCATAAATTCATCCAAGACAAGTTTTCTTTCCGCTTCTCTTATTCTTTGTGTTATGACTTGTTTTGCCGCCTGAGCCGCTATTCTGCCAAAATCTTCGGGGGTAACTTCAATTTTAACTTCATCTTCAAGCTCAACTTCATCATCAATTTCTTTGGCATCTTCAAGAGAAATTTCCAAATCAGGGTTTTCAACCGTTTCTACAACAAGTTTTGTTCTGAAAACACCTATTTCACCTGTTTCTTCGTCTAAAATGGACTCAACATTGTCGGCATCTTTATCTTTAATGTGCTTTTTATAGCCGGCAACAAGTGCATCGCAAAGAGAAGAAACCAAAACATCTTTTGAAATTCCTTTTTCGCGTTCTAATTGTTCTGCAGCTTCAAAAAGCGCCGTTCCGATTTTAATCATCTCATATTCTCCTATTCAATATCATTCAATTTTACAGAAAAAATGTTATCAAGCCCTATTTCAATTTCACTGCCGTTTGATGCAATTTTTAGCCCTGAATAATCATTATAATCAACAATTGTTCCTTTTATTGTTTTACCCGCTTCAAGGGGATTTTTTAACTTTACAATAATTTTATGACCTTTAAAAATTTGAAATTCCAGAGGGGTTTTAAGACGTTTTTCAAGCCCCGGAGAGGAAACTTCCAAATTATATTTAAAAGGAATAATTTCATCCAGTAAATCGCCGAGTCCATGCGAGATATTTTCGCAATCCATGTGATTAACCGGATGATCGTTTGAATAAATAAAAATTCTCAAAAACCAGCGCCCGTTTTCTTTATCAAGCGCAATTTCAAGCGGAATAAGGTTGTAGCGCATGGCTGTATTTTCAATAACAGGCGCAATTTTTTCCAGAGTTTCTTTTTTATTAAAACTTTTTTTCATTTTTACCTTAAAAAAAAGAACGGCTGAATGTTACCGCTCTTTCGTTTGTAATGCGATTAAATATAAAAAAGAAAATCTTTTTTACAGTTGAAAGTATACCATAAAAAAATATATATAGTCAATAAATGAGATCAGAGTTTGCAAAACGGGAAATCTGCCCGCCCCGCCTATGACCGGAAGGGGGCGGTATTTGCACCCGCGTTTTAACCTGCATCTTTATATATAATCAATAACGGTAATTTCGGGCAGGCAGTTAAATCTGATTGGAATAATACTTGTGCCTAAACCCTTTGAAACGTATAAAATATTATCAATAAAACCCGCTTCGTAGCGTTTTCCGTATTTTGAAGGCACAAATAACGCTCCGTATAAAGGCAGTCTTACCTGTCCCCCGTGGGTATGACCCGCGAGAATAAGATTTACTCTTTCTTTTGCAGCCGGTGTAATATCAGGCGAATGGGAAACAAGAATTACGGGTGGTTTTGTATTTAAAAGCGCTTTATTCAAATTCCACTTTGTTGTCTGCATATCGGAAATGCCTGCTATATACAAGGTTTTATCATTTATTTTAACGAAATAATTTGAATTTTCTAAAATTCTGATACCTTTATTTTTCAGAGCATTTTTTACTTCTTCGCCGTTTTTATAATAATCATGGTTGCCCAAAACTGAATAAATTCCATACTTTGAGCGCATTTTTGAAAAACCCTCCGCCATTTTATCCAAACTCATTGAAAGTGAAACATCATGCGCAAAAAGATAATCTCCGCCTGAAATTATGATATCGGGTTTTTGTTTGTTTACCATTTTTATAATTCTGTCAAACCTTGAAAAAGTAAGTTTTGAAAAATGGAAATCCGAAATAAAAACAATGCGAATTCCTTTTATATCATCCGATTGAAGGGTCATTTTTTTAACAGTTATTAAATTTGGTTCAACAAAACACGCCCATATAAAAATCAGTACTATTAATAC
>JAJQDG010000063.1 GCA_021202305.1 Candidatus Gastranaerophilales bacterium | reverse complement strand
TTTGTTATTATTTCTCTTGCGGGTTCTTCACTTTTTTTATTGAGTCTTAAGGGGATTTTAAAAACATTTATTTATCTTCTTTTTTATTTTAGTGCCGCTTATTACCTTTCTTTTAATAAAAAGAAAATATTTCCCGTAATTTTGTTAATAATGTCCGTTTGCTCTTTTGAAGCTGTTATCGGCATTATTCAAAATTTAACCCATATTGATCAAATTGCCACCTGGCAGGACAGTTCAAATTTGAAAGATTCTTCTCACCTTATATCGCGCGCTTACGGAACTTTAATTCCGTATAACCCAAATCTTCTTGCAGGGTATCTTGTTGCGGGGCTTTCATCAGTTTTTATGTTTTTATTGTATTCTTTATCTAAAAAAAATAAACCGGGCGCCATTTTCTTTTCATTTTTATTTTTAACCTTTTGCTACGCAATTTTTGCAACAGGTTCCAGGGGGGCATATCTCGGGCTGTTTGGTTTCTTTGCGGTAATCATTGCATACATTTTTATTCTGTTTAAAAAATATCGCCTTCATTGCGCTATAGTTACGGGGGTAATTGCGGCAGGAATTTTTTTAATTCCTTCATTTTGTGCAAGGATTTTTTCAATTTTTTCAATGAGAGGCGACTCGTCAATTTCATTCAGAATGAATGTATATCAAGCATCTTTTAAAATGTTTTTAGATAACATTTTTTTAGGGATAGGAGTCGGCAACTCAAATTTTAGAGAAATATACGGTCTTTACATGAAAACCGGATTCGATGCTCTGGGTGCGTATTCCGTTCCCCTTGAAATTGCAGTTGAATCCGGAATATTTGCGCTTTTATCATTTATTTTTTATATTTCGCTTGTAATAATCAAATCCGTAAGATATACGCTGAATGGCTCTATTTGGATTGTGAACAGAATAATTATTTTTTCTGTACTGTTAACCATTTGCGCGGTTATGTTTCATGGGTTTTTTGACACAGTTTTTTTCAGACCGCAGATTCAAATAATTTTTTGGATAAATATGGCAATTTTTTATGCTCTGACGCTAGAGCGATAAGATTTGTAAAATTTTTTTGCAGCATTAGTCAATTTTTATCTTTATTTACCTTTTTAAACATGTGGGGGAAAGTGTATTAAAATGGCAGTTAATTCAACCAATTTCAAGGGAAACGAACAAGCACAATCTCAAAGTATAACAGGTGCCCTGAGAGATTCTTTTGTTAATATCGGCGCTACAGTTGCAATTGGGGGCGGTGCCGGTGCTGCAGCAGGGAAAGCAGCATCGCTTTTGCCCTTTAAACCGGATTCGACCGCTTTAAATTTTCAATACGAAGATATGTTTGAAAGAGCTATATCTAATGAAGATACTCCGGATTACCTGAAAAAAGCAAGCGGCAAATTGCAAGATATAATAAAAAACTCTAAACAAACCGTGACTGATTTTGAAAATGCTTCGGTGCTAAAATCAAACACCGATTCTCTTTTAGAAACGGTTAAGGTAGCAGCTGACGATACTATTGCAGATACAAACATTCAAGATTGCGTTAAAAAAATTATAAAAGATTCAGGCGCAGAGCCTCAAGAAGGAGTAATGTCAAAAAGCGCAATAACAGAAGCACTTGAAAAAATTCAAGCAGAATTAAATGAAAAATTAAAAATCGGGAAAAAAAGCTACGATGAGGCAAAATCCGGTTTTATATCAGAAATTCAACAGAATACTGCAAATAAAGAAGCTCAAGAAATTGCTAAAAAAGGCGCAAAACACCTGCGCAGCCGCACATTAATAGGCGCCGGCATTGCTATAGGGATATCCTTGGCGCTTGTTTTAAACCTTCTGAAAACGTATGGCGTAATCGGCAGAAAAAATGTAAATTTGGCTCAAAATACTCAAAACGGGGGGGCAAAATCAAACAGGGCAAAACATTAATTCTAACGCATAGCGCCCCGATTAATTATAGGTATGTCGTATGCAAAATTCCCCGATCCTTTAGTTAAGTTTACAAAACAAGTTTTTTGTTGTAAAATCGTGGCGTAAACTAATAAGGAGCTTGAATTTTATGGGGATAATGGAAGGTAAAAAAGGCATTATTTTTGGTGTTTCTAACAAGTTTGGCATCGCAAATGCCATTGCGGAGCAAATTTTTGCACAGGGCGGCGAGCTTGCCTTTACTTATGCTAATGAGGCTATGGAAAAAAGAGTACGTCCCATTGCAGAATCTATGAATGCAAAACTTTGTCTGGAGTGTGATGTAACAAAAGACGAAGATGTAAAAAACGTTTTTGATGAATATGCAAAAGTTTATGACCGTTTGGATTTTGTTATCCATGCTGTTGCTTTTGCAAATAAAGAAGATTTAATGGGTGATTTTTATACAACCACAAAAGAAGGCTGGGATTTAGCAATGCATGTAAGTGCATATTCCCTTCTTACAATGTCAAAATATGCAAAACCTCAACTCGAGGCAACAGGTGGCGGCTCAATACTGGCGCTTACTTATCTGGGTTCTACAAAATCTGTTGCAAACTATAATATAATGGGTGTTGCGAAAGCTGCGCTCGAATCTTCCATGCGCTTTATTGCAGCTGATTTGGGCAAATACAATATCCGCTGCAACTGTTTATCGGCAGGTCCCGTTAAAACTATGGCAGCAAAAGGCATTGGCGGTTTTGACAGAATGTTAAAAGCTAATGCGCTTAAAGCCCCCTTAAAAAGAACCCCCGCGCTTGAAGATGTTGGAAAAGCGGGCATGTATTTAGTTTCTGACCTTTCATCCGGTGTAACGGGATCTATTCATTTTGTTGATTGCGGCGCTCACAGTGTTTTTGCTTCGCTTGATGAAATGGAATTGATACAATTTAATTCAGCACCCAAAGAAGCGGTGGGTGTGTAATTAACGTACTGTTTTATAAAAATGCCTTGAAAGTTTTCTTTTAAGGCATTTTTACAGTATTAATTATTCAAAATTCGTTTGTGCCGCAGGAGATAACGGCTTTTGCGCCCGCTTTAATTGACACGAGTTCCCGTCCATAAACGGTTTTAGAATTTAGTATACAGGTGTACACCATTTTTTGTATTTTTCAACTTTTCCCCGAACAACATCATTATAGAGTTTTTGAATAAGTTCGGTTTTTTTACCTGTTTTCCCGTTGCCGTACGCGCGGTGATCAATTGAAGCAATCGGCGCAATCTGTGCGCCGGTTCCGCAGAAAAAGGCTTCATCAGCTATGTATAATTCGGTGCGGTTAATTTCCCTTTCAACAATTTCCATTCCTAATTCTTCTTTTGCAATTTCCATAACCGTATTTCTTGTAACCCCGACAAGAATATTGCTTGTTGCGGGGGTAGTAATAAGACTGTTTCCTTCAACAAGGAAAAAATTCATAGCAGAACCTTCTGCTACCTTGCCGTCAGCTGAGATTGAAACAGCATCATCAAATCCCGATTTTTTAGCTTCCGTAATCATTAGTGCGGTATTTGCGTAGGCGCCTGAAATTTTTGCGCGCGGGGGGATAGTATTATCTTGAAGTCTGTTCCAGTTAGAAACACAAACTTTAAGCGCCTCATCCCCTTTAAAGTAATTCCCGAGCTTAATTGTGAAAATCAAAACGGAATCATCGCAATCATATAACCCCGGGCCTATTTTTAGCGAACTTTTATAAATTTCGGGGCGGATATAACAATTTTCTTTGTAGTTATTTTTTTTAAGGAGACTGGAAATAATATCCAAATATTCAATGAGAGTATATTTTGCATCCATAAACATAATCTTTGCGCTGTTAAACATGCGCTCGATATGTTCTTTGGCTCTGAAAATATAAAGCTGATTTTCATCTTCGTTCCAGTAAGCTCTAATTCCTTCAAAAACGGATGTACCGTACAAAAAAGCATGGGTTCTTACAGGAATAACGGCTTCATTTGAAGGTACATATTTACCGTCCATAAAATAAAATTCTTTTTCCATTTTAAATTCTCCACATCTAATTCAATAATTATAGCAAAATAAGTTAAAAAAAACTTGATTTTTGCAATATTTTTATTTAATATTCTATTATGCTAGCTTCGATATTGAATTTTATTTTATTTCTGGTATTCATATACCTTATTTTATACGGTGTTTATCTTTTTACCGTTAATTTAAAGGCTTTTTTATCTGCTAAAAAATTTCTCTCGGGAAATGCGCCAAAAATCAGCGATACTGATAAAAAAAACAGAATCTGCGTAATTATTTTTGCAAACTCAAAATCAAAAAGGCTTGAACCCTTGCTTCAGGCTGTAAATAACCAGACTTACGATAAACAAAATTACTCATGCCAGGTGGTTTTTGCCAAAGATTCAAATTCGCTTATGTATACGCCTGATTGTATGGCGGGCGCGCAAATTCACTGTATAGAAAATCCCGAATATTTTACTAAAAATAAGGCGCTTAATCTTTTTACGGAAAAATTACTGGTTACTTCAAAATTTGATGTTTTTGTCTTTTTAGGTGCCGACAGAATGATCAATTCTTCTTATCTTTCTAATATTAATGCGGCATTTAACAAACCGGGAAGCGGGATATACACCGGCAGAAATACGGTAATTCCGCTCAAAAACGATAAAAGCCTAAAATCAAATGTCATCTCCGCAAAACAAAATTTTAAAAATAATACGGTTTTTATTGCAAGAAGAATGTTTGATCTGGCTTCCGTTATAGATTCGGAAAATTGTGCGATAAGTGCAGATATTTTAGAAAAAACAGGGCGTGTATGTCTTGAAACGCCCGAAGACGAGCTTAAATATTCTCTTTTTCTTGCTTCAAACGGCATTAAACCCGTTTTTTCTCCGTATATTGAAACTTTTACCGATGCAAGACATTACAATCCCACAACTGCCGGTATCGGGCTTAGAATATCGCTTTTTAAATATTATTTAAAACTTTTAATCGGAAAACCGTGGTATTTTATTGAATTTACTCTGTCCCTTTTGCAGCCGAATGTAGCTGTAGTTATTCTTTTATATTTGACACTTTGCTTTTGTTCATTCAAATTTATTTCATCAATAGGAATGAAATATATTTTACATTTGGGCATTTTTTATCTTTTTGTATGGATATTGGGGCTTACAGCGTCAAAATTCAGTTTAAAAAAGATTTTATTTTTTGCATTTTATCCTTTTTATTCCCTCGGGCTGAATTTCAAAAAAATGACGGGAGATATTTCAAAAAAAGCTTTGAAATATACAATTTCGGAAGAAAAAAATGTCAAATCCGCAACGTTAGATACCTATGTAACTGACGGCACAAAAAATGTAATGTGCAAAATGGATTTAATTTCAGATGATGGTATGCGCCGCGTAATTTTGCGTTTTCGCAAAAAAAGACTGATTTCTGATGAATCAATAAGAATGTGCGATGCCGTTTCAAATATTTCAAAAAAAGTCAGTACCCACGGGCTTTCGCTTAAAGTTTGCCAGAATTGCAAATATTTTAAAGCCCTTCAAGACGGTACCGTTGACCTTTTAAAAGGAACATGCTGCCGTGCAGGGGATGATGAAACAGAAACGTTTGAAACCTTAATTTGGAACAATTGCAACTATTTCATTCCTGCTGTTAATAATATAATTGAAAACTTTAAAAAATAATTGGCATTTTTGACATTTATATATTAAAATGACCTTAAATCAAGCTAAAAACGGAGAGTTTCCATGAGAAAGAGAAGGAAAAAATCAGGGGGCTGCCTTTCATACATTTTTGTTGTTTTTGTATCTGCGTTTCTTGCGGTTATTGTTGCATTTAATTTATATCTCGCTTCTCTTAAACCAATTAGTAATTTCAAAGATATTAAACCAAATCCTGTTACTTCGATATATTCTTCTGACGGCGAAAACATTAAAACATTTACTGCATATTCTTTCGAGAAAGTATCGATTGACGATATACCCAAAAACCTTAAAAATGCAATAATAGCTACAGAAGATAAAAATTTTTATTCTCACCGGGGCTTTGACACACTCGGGCTTATCCGCTCATTAATTACAAATATAAAAGCAGGCTCCGTCAAACAAGGTGCAAGCACAATTACGCAGCAGCTTGCGAGAATACTTTTTCTTTCGAATGAAAGAACTTTTGACAGAAAAATAAAAGAGTTAATTATTGCACACAGAATCGAAAAGACAATTTCAAAGGATGAAATTCTTGACATGTACCTTAACTCGGTTTATTTAGGTTCAGGCACATACGGCGTATTGTCCGCTTCAAAAACCTATTTTGATAAATCGCTTAATGAACTTACACTTGCTGAAACTGCCCTAATAGCGGGACTGCCTCAAGCTCCGAGTATTTATTCGCCCTTTACCAATCCCGATGCCGCTGTAAAAAGACGAAATCAAGTTTTAAAAAGAATGTATAAAACAGGGTATATCAGTAAAAAACAATATGAAAATGCATTAGATGAACCCTTAAAATTAAATAAAAAACCCAGAATT
>JAJQDG010000217.1 GCA_021202305.1 Candidatus Gastranaerophilales bacterium | reverse complement strand
GTTGAAATTGAGGCAATGGAATCCATACATAATCATAACGCCTGGGCGTATCAAAAATTTAAGAGAGGCTGATTTTAAGATAATCAAGCGGATTGGCATAAGCCATTTTTTGTGCAATTTCTTTCGATAAAATTTCTTTTTTTATGAGATTTGAAACAATATCAGGCAGTAACATCGCGCTTCCCGCCAGGGTTCCTTTTTCATCATGTCCGTTTTTTAAAATTTTCTTTCCGCAAAAAGTGATAAAATCCAGTTTAGAGCCTGCAATTGCAAGTGCATCGGATATGAGAATGATTTTATCGCAAGGACGCACTTTAAATGTTAATTTTAACATATCGGGATGTACATGGATTGTATCTGCAATAAGCTCCGTATATATTGTTTCGGATAAAAGCGCCTTTAGCGCCATGGTTTCGCACTTATGAGTAAGGGCTTCCATTGCATTATACAGGTGGCAGACCCCGTCAGCCCCTTCCAGTGTTTTTGCTATGGTGTGTCCGAAATGGACTTTAATATCATTTGATTTTAAATACTTAATCAAATCTGAATTTTTATATTCAGGCGCAATGACCACAATTTTAATCGCGCTTTCAAGATTTTTAGCAATTTTTTTAAAATTTTCAATTGAAGGCGGCATAAAATTTGAAGAATTTTGTATTCCCGATTTTTTTGCGCTTAAAAAAGTGCCTTCAAGATGAACTCCGATTACTCGCGCTTCATTTGGTTTTGGAGTTTGCATAATTTCATTAATAACAGAAATTTTTTCATAAAGTTTTTCGGGGTCATCCCCCGTTAATGTCGGGCAAAACGCTGCAATCCCCTTTTCATAAGCTTGAAGCGCAAAATCCCTCAAAAGAGATTGATTTATCTCATCAAAAGAAATTCCAAAACCGCCGTGGATATGAATATCAATAACCTTCATAGTACAAATTATATCTTTTTTGACTTTTGAGTACAAATCATTAAGAAAATGGTACGTGTGCTAAATTTCAATATTACAGGGGTTATAACAGTTATGTTAATAAATGTTAAGCTAAATATTGATAAATTTCTAAAGCCTGAAAACAAATTGTCCGATACATGTAATATCAAATCTATGGAGTAATAAAAAATGGGTATGGCAGCTTCGCAGGCAAGATTTTTATCTTTGACTGCAAGAAAATCAAACGTTGAATATGAAGGTCAGCAAGTTAACCAGCAAAGAACAGCTCTTGCAAATGAGAGTGCAAATTTATACAGCAAATTAACCGCACTTGATGTTCCTACACCGCCTTCAACAAGCGATTATTATACAACGGTTTATACGTTTTCAACTTCCGAACTGGATAACACATCCACAAGTTCAACAAGTTATACTTTAGAAAATATCTATTCAACCGTTGACGGAACTTATGCAAGCCTTTCATACACTTCTTATGCGTGGCAGTCCGCTGTAACAAGCGCTTATGCAGGCAATATCAACACAACTTACGATTCTGAAGGGAACGCATCTTATTCTGTTGCACTTGCAAACGGTTCAACATACGATGCAACAAAATATACTTATCAGCCTTCAACTGCAAGTGTTTCATTTACGCTTACCGACAATAAAGTTGATATAGGCGATGTAACTTTTTCACTTGATGATACCGGAAATACAATCACGGGTACCGATTCTTCAGGAAACAGCTACTCGTATTCGGTTACCGATAATGGCGACGGGACATATTCAATGTCGGTTTCCGTAGAAGAACAGGATGATGATTCATACACGGTTACTATCGGCGGAACAAGCTACCCTGTTACATACGATTCTTCGACGGGCGAATACACATGTGAAATAACAAATACAACCACATCGGTATCAGGCAAATACGCAGATGAAAACGGAAATTCAACCGCAGCAGTCAGCTATCTTTCAGATGATTTTCTTTCTGCAAACGGTGCGTCCAATCAGCCTATTTTAGCCTATACAATCGGCGACACGGTTTATTATATTTCTGCTGAAGAAACCGCAAGCGGCGAATTTGCAAGCTCATCATATGTACAAAGCGTGGGAACATCTCAAACAGTTGAATATCCCTGCACATATACAACAGCTTCTTCAGGCCGTTATTCAACCTTAACGGTTACTGATGATAACGGCAATTCTTACACATTCAGTCTTAATGTAGAATCTGTTCAAGATGAAGATGCCTATGATCAGGCAATGCTTGATTATGAATATGAACAGGCACAATATGAAAAAGAAGTTGCTGATATAAATGCAAAAACAGAATCTATTCAGCAGCAGGACAAAGTCCTTGAACTTCGTTTAAAACAGCTTGATACAGAACAGGATGCACTTGCAACCGAAATGGATTCTGTTTCTCAGGTAATCGAAGATAACATTGAATCTACTTTCAATACTTTCGCTTAAAAATTTGACCATCTCCATAGTTATTTATAAATATGCTGCAACATATACCTTTGTTGCAGTTTTTTTTGCGAAATTGCGTAGGGTGAAGGGGTGTTAACCCCGAAACCCGCCAAGGTGAATGACCGGCGGCGCGCAGTAATTCTTGTACCAACAAGAATTACGAAGCAAGTACCAGGGAATGAACCGCTAGCAATTCCAAGACAGCGGAATTGCGTAGGGTGAAGGGGTGTTAACCCCGAAACCCGCCAAGGTGAATGACCGGCGGCGCGCAGTAATTCTTGTACCAACAAGAATTACGAAGCAAGTACCAGGGAATGAACCGCTAGCAATTCCAAGACAGCGGAATTGCGTAGCATTGAGTGGAGCGAAATGCGCCCTGACATATTATGTAAAGAATTGTAAACAAATTTTTAAAAAAAACTAAAGTTTTGAAATATAACTGCCGACATGATTATCAAGATAAGGAAAACCAAAGGAGACAATAAAAATGGGCATGGCAGCATCGCAAGCAAGATTTTTATCTTTGACTGCCAGAAAGTCAAACGTTGAATATCAAGGTCAGCAAATCAATCAGGAAAGAACTGCCCTTGCAAACGAAAGCTCAAACCTTTATTCTGAGCTTACTCAGCTTGAAGTGCCTACGCCTCCTTCAACTAGTGATTATTACAAAACCGTTTACACATTCAACGCAACGGAAATTTCAGGTGAATCAACCGCTTATACTTTGGAAAATATTTATTCAACACCCGATGGTGATTATGCAACATTAAGCAGTACCGAATCTTATTTTGCATCAGTTTCAACCATTATTACCGGTACAGTTGCTGCATCGGAAACAGAAGCTGATGAAGATTCAGACTTGCTTTCAAGCGGCTATACAATTAATATCGGCGGCAGCTCCTATGAAATTTATTTAGACAGCGCTTCGACTTATGCAACCACGTTATCGTATTTGCAGGATGCAAACAGCAATTTCGCAACAGTTACGAACGATGACGGCAACAGCTATCTTGCATACTATGAAGTAAACGGCACAAAATATTATTTATCGGCTGAACAGCTTAGTGCAGGAACCGAAGTTAACAGTGCAACTTCTGTACAGCAATTATCAAAAACTGTTACGCAGGATTACGCTATATCATCCTATGAAACAAATGATACGGGCAGAACAACTTCAATCAGCGTTATTACAGGCACAGATGATGACGGCAACGATGTTTCAACCACATATGAATTAACATGCACCTCGGTTGAAGACGAAGAAGCGTACGAACAAGCAATGCTTGACTATGAATACTATCAATCACTGTATGAAAAAGAAGTTTCGGATTTAAATGCAAAAACAGAAGCCATTCAACAAAAAGATAAAACTCTTGAACTTGAATTAAAACAGCTCGATACCGACCAAGACGCAATTTCAACCGAAATGGATGCAGTTCAAAAAGTTATTGAAGATAACGTTGAATCAACCTTTAATACATTTGGTTAATAATGTTTATAATTTTGAGCGCTTCCTGTGCGGAAGCGCTTTTTTATATCCATTCTTTGAATTGTTGCACAGCTTTTTTGTGTGTGGTACAATCCTTATTATTATTTGAGTTAGAGGGGTTATAAAATGAAAATCAAAAAAGCTGCCGTGATTATAATTTTAATTGCTGCGGTATGTGCATTGCTTGCCGCAATCAGTTTTTTTGTGATTGCCAACATGCAAAATACCCCAAAAACAGCCCAATTTGAGGCAATCAAAGCCAAATTCAATGCCGCGCTTCAAGAAACCGCGGAAACAAGAGCATCAGGTGTTACTTTTAAATCCTCAAATCATCTGGCAAATATGTTAAAAATGCACCTGCCTATTTCAAAAGTTTGCACAGCAAACCGCATGGCGGATTGTTTCGGCTATCAAATGCTTGATTTAGGAAACGGTAAAAAATATGACATTTTAAGTGTCTCTACAGGCAGAGATTTAAAAATGGAAGGCGCAGGTTATAACACGGATAATGCGGGTATATTAGCAAAAGACGGCTATTCTGTTCTTTTGGCATACGATACCGAATGCGCCAAAACCAATGAACGTAATGCCGTAAATAACGGCACAGCCGTTTCAAAAAGCGATATGCAAAATTGCTGGGGCGGGATTATTGATGTTAACGGTGCAAAAAAACCAAATAAATTAAATTCAGACGTGTTTTTTGTAAATTCTAAAGTTGCAGAGGGGCTGACTCCTCTGGGCGGTTCATGCAAGCTGACTCTTTCAAACGGCTCATGTTTTGGAAAGGTCGCATCCTCTGTTACGTATAGCTGCCTTTCTAATTCTGAATGCACCAGAAAAAGAAAAAGACTCGGGCTTTCCTATTGTAATAAAAAATGCGATTATTACGCGGGTGCAGTAAATTATTGCGGAAAAAAATCAAAACTCCCGACGCCCGATGAGCTTGTTGAAATTGCTAAATTAATATACAATGATGCGCCTGATATTGCAATTTCAGGAAAAACTTATGATTTAACGTATACGGAAGGCTCAGCGGAAAAATACGGGCTGCCAGAACCGCCGTTCATTTTATGGTCATCTGATGAACAAAAGCAATCTGATGCAAGTTATCTGCATTTTGGAACAACAGGTACAAATTTTGTTACCGACAGTATAGACGACCGTATATTAAATACTTTTCAGGTAATATGCCGTGAAAAATAACCCGTAAATTTGCTGGTGAGTTCGCGGAAAAATTAAACTTATAATCTTGCTAAAATAAAATTATTTTTTGCGGAACCTATCTTTGATAAAGCGCTGTGATTTTTGCACTTTTAATTGAGCGAGATTTAACTGCTGCCTCAATTTCGGTTGGCTTTTTCTCGGCAAGCGATGAATCTAAAAGAGTATCAAGCGCATAAATTACAAAGTTGTAATGATGAACGCCATGACCTATCGGAGGACATGCTCCTCCATAACCAAAAACATCCGTAAAACTTGTTTTTGCTTCTCTCATCGGTGAAGAAATTTTTATACCCTTAGAAAAACTTGTAACAGTTGCAGGAATTTTTAGCACTATCCAATGATACCAGCCGTTTGGTACCGGCGCATCGGGGTCATGGACAATAAGGGCAAATTCCTTTGTATTTAAGGGAGCATTTTCCCATTTTAAATCAGGAGAAATATTTTTACCCGTACATCCATGCATATTTAAAACCTGCTCCATAGGAAGTGATGACATATCTTCAAAAGAATTTGAACTTATAGTAAAATCCAGCATAATTTTCTCCTTAAAATAAATAATACCAATTCCAAATATTCATATTCATGTATAAAGAAGCAGCTGCAAGGCATACATTAAAAATAACCGTAAGATTTCTTGCAAGATAAAATCTGAACATAAAATATGCAATATTATTTTTTACAATATCATCCCAATTTTCCATTACGCCAAAATACCATTTTGGCGTAAATTTGATATCTCTTACATTTATATAATCGTCAAGAGATAAAATAAGCTTAAAACTGACAGGCAAAACCGCAATAACCGGCAAAAGAAAGATTAAGCCCAAATTATATTTCATGGAAGTATATCCTGCTAGTGCAAAAGCAGAAAAAATCATTATCGCAATAAGGGTTATGGTAAGGTTCTTGCTTTTTAACATAACAGGAACGGTTTTTTTGCCCGATTTTAAATCATATTCATAATCCATAAGCGAATGCACAACAAGTAATATAGAAGTAATAATTCCGGAACAAATTGAAAAATTAAAAACTGCGGGGTTGAAATTTCCCGTAAGTGCGGTATAAACGCCATTTATTAAAACAGGCCCGAAAATTATGCCGATTGTAAGTTCCGACAACCCGTATTTTGACGACACCGGATAAAATGCACCCAAAAGCGCTCCCAGCACCATATAAAAAAGAATTGAACAGCCCCTGAGGCAAATAAAATAAACGCCCGTTAAAAATGCAGGAAGAAAAATCCAAAATAAAATTTTCTCAACCTGAAAAATTGAAAAAGAACCGTCTTTTATCAAACGGGCTTTAGCATTAAGATTAAATTCGTTTTTTTGATATTTAATA
>JAJQDG010000135.1 GCA_021202305.1 Candidatus Gastranaerophilales bacterium | reverse complement strand
AAATTATTCAATTGCTTACAAAAAAATAAACTGAAAATTTCGATACTCGGCGGAAGTACAAACAGCCAACAATTAAAAAACTCCCGGCTTATACTTTAATAAGCAAAATGCTTTACGCTTCGGCTGCAAACGAATTATTTTTTAAATCTTCTTTTTCTAATTCAAAACTTGCCGCATCTCTGCACAAAGCAAGCTTAACAATATTGTTCAACGCAATTTCATCCCTGTCATTTGCAACTTTTGCACTTAACGGAACAGAAGCGCCTGTTACTGCAACGAGAGGGGCAAATATTGCACTATTTGCAGCAAAAGAAGAAACTTTAGGGTGTTTTTTTGAAAATTCAGCAGCTTTCTCTGAAATACCGGACGTAAACTTACCTAATTTTGAATTATCTAAATTATTCGTATGCTTAACAAATTTTTCGCCCAATTCTTTTGCAGCAGGTTCAAATTTCTTTGCTAAAGCGCCTATACCCTTATTTGCACCTTTTAGAGCAAGGGTTGAAACACCTATAAGCGCCGCTGCGCTGAGCATTGTGCTTAAAACAGGGTGTTCTTCACTATTTTTCTTTTCACTATCTTTGGAGCCGGAATCCATAATTGCATCAACGGCGCGACCGACAGGCTTTGCTGCTGCATTAATAAATGCGCAGAGTCCGAGTGCACCTGCTGTTGCCATTACTTTATTGGACAAGCCGCCTTTTGTTAAGGCACCGCACACTAGTGATGTAGCTGCATAAAAAACATAAGTCCCGTTATTGAGAGCGCGCGCAGCATTACTGTCTTTAACCCGATTGTTCGCATTTTTAAAGCTTGCTTCTGTAATTTCCTCATCAGACATCCCCGAAACATCCTCTAAAAACGCCCGCCGCCTTCGATGTCGCTCCGCCTCCGATTGTCTTTGGAACGGTACCTCGGCAAATGAAATTTTTTGAACAGTAGACATTTTTTCCTTTCGCTTCGAAAAAGCATGCCATATTATCAAATTACATGACGTATTGTATATCAAACTAAAAAAAATTGCTACTCTTTTTTTTATTTGATAATATATTTATTAACAAAAATAAAAAAGGCAGATTATGACAGAAAATTATATAAAATTTATTGATGTTACAAACAGGGACGGCGTACAGACTTCAAGGCTGGGCTTAGCCAAGCTTCAAAAAACAATAATTAATTTAATGTTAAATGATATGGGCATAACGCAATCGGAGTTCGGGTTCCCGACAACAGAACATGAGCTGAATTATCTTAACGGAAACCTGCAGCTTGTTGAACTCGGCGTAATTGATAAGACAATTTTATCCGGCTGGGCAAGAGCGCTTGCGAAAGACGTAGACAAGTCTTTTTCAAATGTTCCAAAATTAAAAAATATAAATCTTTCTCAATCCACGTCGGATCAAATGATAAACGGTAAATACGGCGGAAAAAAGACAAAAGATGATATACTTTCACAAACGCTTGAAGCCGTAAACGAAGCAATAAAACACAATGCTGATAATATAGGTGTTAATGCGGAAGATGCATCGCGTTCCGATTTATCTTACTTAATAAAATATGCAAACGAATGCAAAAGGTACGGCGCAAAACGTTTCAGATATTGCGACACTCTTGGATATGACGACCCTAAAACCGCTTATGACAGAATATATACTCTGGCAAAAGAAACAAACATGGATATAGAACTGCATTTTCATAATGATTTGGGTATGGCAACAGCATGTTCTGTTATGGGTGCAAAAGCCGCAATTGATGCAGGTGTTGGCGCATGGATAAATACCGCAATAAACGGCATGGGCGAGCGCGCCGGAAATGCCGACTTAATTTCCTGTATTTTGGCAATTTTAAAATCAAGCGGTTTTAAAGACAAATACAAAATAGATCCGCAAATAAATCTTTCAAAGGCATGGAAACTTGCCAAATACACTTCATACGCTTTTGGAGTGCCAATTCCAATAAATCAGGTTGCGGTAGGTGATAACGCATTTGCGCATGAATCGGGAATACATGCGGACGGCGCCTTAAAAGACAGAAGAAATTACGAGCTTTATGATTTTGAAGAACTGGGCAGAGGCGAACCCGAAATCATTGAAACGGGCAGAATGATAACAGTTGGCGAATATGCAGGCATAAAGGGTTTTCGCAACGTTTATCAAAACCTTGAACTTGAATTTAAAGATGAAGAAGAAGCAAGAAATATTCTTGAACTTGCGCGCTATGCAAATGTTCACACCCAAAGACCCTTAACAAAAAGCGAGCTTAGATTTATTTATTTTTATCCCAATATTGCTGCTAAAATTATGACTGTTGAACCGTACTATAAACCAACAGGCGCTCTGAAAGAAAGAATGGAAAGACTGGAAAAGATTAAATCTCGCCTTATTGTTTAAATTATGGAAACTAAAAACAAAAAACTTTATATAGAAACGCTCGGCTGCCAGATGAATAAATCGGATTCTGAACGTATTGCGGGCATAATGTCGCATTTTGGATATGAGCTTTCAGATGAAAAAAATGCTGATTTTCTTATTATAAATACATGCTCAATCAGGAAACTGTCTGAAGATAAGGCATGCTCAAAATTGGGCGCCTGGAGCAAAAGAAAAAAATCGGGTGCAAATATAAAAATAGGAATTTGCGGCTGCATGGCACAAAGAGAGGGGGAGAACCTTTTAAAAAAATTCCCCTGTCTTGATTTAATTTTTGGCACTCACAATATTTATGAACTTCCGGAACTTTTAAAAATGCAAGATAAGGTTTGCGCTGTCAGAAAAGATTACACCGGTGAAAAAGAGTTTAATATAATAAGAAATAAAAACATCAATGCCTGGCTTCCGATTATGGAAGGATGCAACAATTTTTGCACATATTGTATTGTGCCGTATACAAGAGGGCGCGAGCGTTCAAGAACAATGGATGTCATCTTGAGCGAAGCTAAAAATATAATAAACAGCGGTTTTAAAGAAATTACTCTTCTGGGTCAAAATGTGGACAGCTACGGTAAAGATATAACGGGCAAGCCTCTTTTTGCGGAACTTTTAGAAAAATTGGATAACCTTGAGGGGAATTTCAGAATACGCTTTACAACTTCTTATCCTGTTGATATTACTGATGATGTTATAAAAGTTGTAAAAAACGGAACTAAAATTTGCGAATGCTTTCATATCCCCATGCAAAGCGGCAATGACAGAATTTTAAAGGCAATGAACCGCAGGTATAATGTATATGAATACAGTGAAGTTGTAAAAAAAATCAAGCATGAAATACAAAATGTTACCGTAACATCCGATTTTATTGCCGGTTTTCCCGGCGAAACCGAAGAAGAATTTAAGGACACTATTAATGCAATAAAAACGCTTGAACTTGATTATTCAAACACCGCTGCGTATTCTCCGCGTCCGAATACGCCTGCTGCAAAAATGACAGATAAATTCATTCCTGATGACGTTAAAAAAAGGCGTCTTTTTGAATTGAATGAAACCGTAAAGGAATCCTCGTTTAATTCCAATAAGAAATATGTTGGAAAAACTCTTGAAGTTCTTGTAGAAAAAGAAAAAAATCAAGACGGTGTGCGGAATTTAGAAGGGCGCCTGCGCAACAATAAAGTTGTACACTTTAAATCAAACAAATACAATATCGGCGATTTTGTAAACATAAAATTAATAAAAGCATCTGCCTGGTGCCTTTTCGGGGAAGAAGTATAAAATTATAAATCTTTCTGCATTTTTAGCCGGCATAACGCCAAGCAATACGTTTTCTTGGATTAAAACAAATTATAAATCTTCCGGTATTTTCACCTTATACAAATCTTTATCTGATGCAGGGCGCTGGGTTTTGCCCAATTTATTAGGATCAAGTATACTCATTTTTTCATATTGCAGGTCAAGATTATCGGAACCTAAGAGAAAGAGAAAATCAAAGTGCATATTCTGCCTTATTGTATCATAAGAAAAAGCGATTTTTATATCCTCGGGGCCAACAACAGCATACAGCCTGTTTTCGGTCAGGACATCTTTTTTTCTGTTATCTTTCAGAGGAGTTAATGTACCCCTGTAACCAACTGATATAAATCTGTTTAATATAAGACTTTCATCAAACATTACAGACTGTCTGCCGTATCTGTATTCATCAAATCTATAGGGGGTTTGCCCGTGTACACCGCCCACTGTATATGCAATTATTGAATTCCAATTTTTAAGACGCGATATAATTCTCGGGCCTATGCGAGCCATGCCGAAAGTATCACCTGTTTCAGAATATACGGTTGCCATTGTTTGTGCAAATACGCCAAAATCTAAAAACATGTCCTGTTCTCTTGAGCCGAATTTTTTCAGACTTTTGCTTAATTCAGCCATATAACGGTACCTGTACCCGTCTTTCATATTATCTTCCTGATGTTTTCTTTTGTAGTCAGCTACATACCCGGCTGTTATTCTGTGTCTGAATACGGCATTTCCAAGGTCTTTTACAATATATCTGTCATCAAACGAAATTTCGGCTAAATATCCCGCACGGTTTCCGCCGTTAAACCATTCATTTTTATAAGCATGCCTGCCTACATCTAATCTCAATTTATCCGTAATTTTAAATTCGCCGTCCACAATTAAATTATTTGTATTTGATGCCCAGCCCGCTTCTAAATTAAGTCTTTTTGATTTTAATTGCGCAATTGCGCCGATACCCCATTCATCATCCTCATCCGTACTGTATGAAACCATGGGAGTCAATCTGAAAGTATACGATTCCGGCAGCTTAAACGTGTAACCAAGCCCCAGATACATTCCAAGACCTTTAATAGAGCCGAATTCTAACGGAAAATTAACCTCACTGTATGTTAATTGCTTATCAGAGAAAAATTCAATTGAGGGTACGTTTAAAATCTTTCTCCTGTTGTAATAAATATCAACGTCTTTTAATATCATAGAATCATGGTCGCGTTCAGGACGGATTACAATTTCCTTTGTTTTAAATGTATAAGGCTTTGACCTTTCTTTTTTCAGCTCAAAATCAACCAGCCGCTTGTCATTAATTGCCCTGCCGTATCTTGTAAACCCGTTAGAGGAAATTTCGGTTTCTACCATTCTGTTTAACTCAACATTGCCGTTTATATTTTCAATATGGTCTGAATATGCAAAACCTTCTTTAGCATTAACCGTAATTGTACCTAATTTTGTAACCGGCTCATCCATAAGAGCGTTTTCTTCGTTTAAGTCTATAAACATATAATCGCCGTTAACAGTTGAATTATCTCTGTTTAAAACTACATTTCCCGTCAATTTTATTGTATTATTCCCTTTATTATAAACAGCTTTATCTGCAGTTGCATTAACACCGTTTGCGCTTTCGATTTTGACGTTTCCGACTGCTTCAAGTTCGCCCGTATCTTCAAGATATTCCATTTCCGTGCAGTATATTTTTATGCCCGAATCTTCTTGAGGTCCTTCGTTAGAAACCGTATTTTTTTTTGCTGATTTTTTTGCCTTCAATACTTCAAAGGGATTTTTTATTACAAGTTCGGGTCTGTTCGGGTCAATAGTTTTCTTGTAATTGTCTTCGCTATCCAAAAATTGGCTTCTTGAATCAATGGAAACCTCTTGATTATCTGCATTTTCAATATCGAAATCAGCTGCAATTTCTGCGGCATTTATTGTTTCACCGGCAAAAACAGGCATATTAATTGAAGCGAGCATAAATGCCTGCATTAAAAGCAAATAGAAAAATTTATCTAATTTATATTTAGTCATGACTTTATATTCTATATTGTAACATTTTAATTTAAATCGGTAAAACGGTTAGATTGGCGCATATTTTGCAGGGTTTACGGGGTGGCCGTTTTCGCGCACTTCAAAATGAAGGTGTGGCCCTGTTGAATAGCCCGTGCTTCCGACATTTCCGATTATTTGACCTTTATATACAGATACACCGTTTGAAACACTGTAACTTGAAAGATGTGCATACAAAGTTGTAACCGGAACACCGTTCACCCTGCCGTGGTCAATAATAACAACTTTTCCATACCCTCCGTACCAGCCGACATAAATAACTTTGCCGGAATTAGCAGCCTTTACCTTTGCGCCCATGGGCATGCCCAAATCAACACCTGTATGGTTAATCACCCTTTTAAATATTGGGTGCATTCTTGAGCCGAAAGGCGAAGTAACAGGCCCTGAAACCGGCCGCAAAAAACCGCCCGAAGTTTTTATGGTTGTACTTCCGGAATTATTTCCAACCGTTTTATTAATAAGTTTACCCAGCTGTTCCGATTGTTTTGCAAGTTCTCTTTCCGATTTTTCCCATGCCGCCCTGTCAGTTTTTAATTTGTTTATCATTTGCTCATTGCGGCTTATTGCATTTTGAATTGATTTTTGCTGCCTGTCCATAGTTTTTATAGCAGAAGCCAGATATTCTTTTTGCTGCTCCGTTCTGAATTTTAAGCGCCTGATAGATGCCGCTCTTGCTTTTGCTTCGTTCATATTTTTTTTATCAATGGACATAATTATA
>JAJQDG010000161.1 GCA_021202305.1 Candidatus Gastranaerophilales bacterium | reverse complement strand
TTTAGAAATTATTACATCCAAATCTATTTTTGAATTCAAATAAGAATATTTATATCTGCCGTCATCATTCAGCCGGTATTCAAGAGTGTTTAAAACGGCAAATCGGATATCATTATCCGGTAATCCGATACAAACGATTATTGTTTCTGCATTATTCCTATATAGAGTCATTATTTGCGAAGTATTATGAATGCATAATTTTTCAAGGAAATCCCAAATTTCATTTATTGAGCGGAAATTCTTGAAAAACGGAATTTTAAATTCTTCTTTTTTCCCGTTTAATAAAACAAACGAAAAATCCCCCGCATCAAAATCGGCTTCTATTTTAGAAAACTCCAGAGATTTAACGTTTTTGGGAGAAGAAGAATTTAAAACACATTCAATTTGATTGCAACAGGGATTGTTCTCATATACCCAGGGGTTTGCACCGTATATTTCATTGTCTTGAAATATTGTTTTCATTTATGCCTTTGCAATTTGATTTTTTATACAGGGTTATTTAAAAAATTCTGCCGTCTCCGGCATTTTAAAATATGCGCGTTACAGTTGTAAATAAGGGGGATGTCAAATTCTTACATATCTTAATAAAAAATGAGTTTGCAATGTTTGCAGAAAAATTTTAATTTTTTAATGCAGGAAAAAACGCTGCTATAGGCAAACAGCTTATTCCCGCAGGCGCCTGCGGATAAATGCCCGAAAAATAATAGCTTCCCCGCATGCATTTTAGAATTTTTAAGGCGTCCCTGATTTTAAAAATCATATCTTCATAAATCTTAACAATTTGCATTTCCGCAAAACGGCGGTTTTTCTGATATAAATTGTATTTTGAACACTTTATATAAAAAAATTTATACCGCGGGAGTAATTCTAAAGGGTTATATTTTTATTTTTTTGTGATATAAATAGAAATGTGTAACTAAGATGAAGGAGAAAACCATGGCGGAAAAAGTCGGACAATTTGTGTTCATGCTGCATTCTCATCTTCCCTTCTACAGAAAAGCAGGTATGTGGCCTTTCGGGGAAGAAAATTTATATGAATGTATGGCTGAAACTTACGTACCTCTTTTAAATATGATTTCCGAACTTTATGATGAAGGAATCAAGGCAAAATTAACAATCGGCATTACGCCTATTTTGGCAGAACAATTAAATGATGAGCATTTAAAACAGGGCTTCATTGAATATCTTGATAGCAGAATTAAAGCGGTTGAGGGCGACCTTGAAAGATACCCCGACCCCAATGTAGCACATTCGCAACACCTTAAATATCTTGCAAAATACAATTTTGACTGGTTCAACAGAATTAAAGATTTATTTGTTAACAAGTTCAATAAGGATTTAGTTGCGGGTTTTAGGAAATATCAGGATTTAGGATGTATTGAAATTACAACTTCGGGTGCAACGCATGGTTTTTCACCTTTACTTGCAACCGACACAAACTTAAATGCACAATTTAAAGTAGGCTCCGACACAACAAAAAGGCTTTTCGGCAAAAAAGCAAAAGGGTGCTGGCTGCCTGAATGTGCATACCGCCAGGGGTATGAATTTACCGGAAAAGACGGCAGGAAAAAATGGCGCCCCGCTATTGAAGTTACGCTTCAAAACAATGATATTGAATATTTCTTCACCGAATCTCATGTTATTGAAGGCGGAAATTCAATAGGCAACAGAAGAAGAATAGGCGTTTACGGAAATATTGAATACATTCCGCTTCCTGTACGCGAAAAAACCGGCTACGATACATACAGCGCATACTGGCTTCCCGATGCACAGGTTGCCGTTATGGGAAGAAACGACAGAGCCGGTTTTCAGGTTTGGTCTGCAGCCGATGGATACCCCGGGGACGGGTGTTATCGTGAATTTCACAGGAAAGACCCGAATTCGGGCATGCACTATTGGAGAATAACCTCTCCAAGTACGGATTTGGGCGATAAAATGTTATATGACCCCGTGCTTGCAATGAATCAGGTTAATTCAAACTCGGATCACTACACAACGCTTATTTACCACCTTTTAAATGATTACAAAATGGCAAATGGCGGCAAACAGGGGCTTTGCATGGTTTCGTTTGATACCGAATTGTACGGTCACTGGTGGTTTGAAGGCGTTGAATTTATCAAGCAGGTAATTAAAAAATTAAATCAATATCTGCCCGAAGTTGAAATGATGACCGCAGGCGAATACTTAAAGGCACATCCGCCGGTTGATGCCATTCAAATTCCTGAATCAAGCTGGGGGCAGGGCGGACATTTTTGGGTATGGCAAAACCATTTAACCGAATGGATGTGGCCGATTATTCATGCCTGCGAAAAAAGAATAATTAATATTGTTTCAAGGTATGAAAAACAGCCTGAAAACAAGCTTCTTTTAAGGGCATTAAATCAACTTGCAAGAGAAAACCTGCTGTTGCAAAGCTCAGATTGGCCTTTCCTTATTACAACATGGCAGGCTAAAGATTATGCAACTGACAGATTTAGAGAACATGTTGAACGGTTTGAAAAAATCGCTGATATGATAGACAATAATTCAATATCGGATGAAGAATTAAAACAAATTGAATCAATTGACAATTGTTTCTCTGAAATTGATTACAGGGTCTATCTTCCTATTGAAGAAGGAGTTATTCCTCAACAGGAAGCGCGCCTTGCACCTTTATACAATTAATTATGAAGCAGGGGTTTTATTTGCCCCTGCTTTTTAAACATAAAGCGGTATCGTCTAGGGGTTAGGATAGCAGATTCTCATTCTGTTGACACGGGTTCGAATCCCGTTACCGCCGATTTAAAGGCAAAACAATCGGTTTTAAACCGGTTGTTTTTTATTTTCCCCGTATCGGTTTATTTGAATTATACCGTCAATAAAAAACTTAAGGGTTAACAGGGCATTAAGGAGGCGTACTTTAGAAATATTGCTTTAAAAAAGCCGTTATAAATTAATAATTTTTTGTTTTTGTAACTGCCAGAATAAAATCACGCGCATAATTTGAAGGAACCGCAAAACCTATTCCTATGTTAGAGCGGTTATTATCCGGATTATATATTGACTGGTTTATGCCTATTACTTCACCGTTTAAATCTATTAAAGGTCCGCCTGAACACCCCGGGTTTATAGCGGCATCAGTTTGAAGTTTTTTTCTTTGATAATCAATTCTTGAAATTATTCCCGTAGTTAAAGTACCTCTAAACCCGAACGGATTTCCTATGGCAAGAACTTGCTGCCCGACTTTTACATTTTCAGAATCGCCGAATTTTACTGTTTGCAAATTTTCTTTTGTATCAATTTTAACAAGCGCAAGGTCATTTTTATCACGCAAAATTGCAATTACTTTACCTTTGTATGTTCTTCCTGATGATGTTGTTATTTCAATATTTTTTGCTTTATTTACAACATGCAGACTGGTCAATATAATGCCGTTTGAAGTTATAACACAGCCCGTTCCGGATGAAACCCCTACATCTAAATTTGCCTCAATTGAAACAATGGACGGAGAAATTTTTTCATAAACCAAACTGTAAGTATTATCAATTTCTGCCGCATTTGAAAAAGAGTAAAAAAATGTAACAATAGTAAACATTATGGGCAATAATTTAGTGAATTTTGTTTTTATCATGGTATAGGTTACTCCATTTAGCTATCTCACGGAAAAATTAAATCACTATACGGCATGGTTTTCATTGCCCCCTTAAATTGAGTGTGATATAATTCGCTTATCCGTTATGAAAGGAAAAGAAATGAGAAGTTTAGAAATTTTTAAAAGACACTTAAAAGAAAAAAGGGCAGTAAAAATTATTGCGGGGATTGACAATTTTGATTTAACCAATGTAGCTAATGTTTGCCGTGCAGCACAAATCGGGCTTGCAAGCGCAGTTGATGTTTCATGTGATGAATCAGTTATTAAAACCGCAAAAGAAAACACAAAATTACCGGTTTTTGTTTCTTCAACCCAGCCGTTTAATCTTAAAAAAGCGGTGAAATGGGGCGCAGATGCAATTGAAGTCGGCAATTTTGATGCATTATATAAAAACGGTGTTGAATTCGGCGCTGACGAAGTTTATGAAATAGCTCTCGAAACAATGACTTTAACAGAAAATGACAATATTTTCACATGTGTTACAATTCCGGGGTCAATTTCAATTGAAGAACAAATTGAACTTGCTAAAAAACTTGAATTAATCGGCGTTGACCTTATTCAAACAGAAGGTGTTAAGCCAAAACAAGCAGTTAAAGGCGCACCTGCTTCCGAATTGATTTCGGTTGCTCAAATGACAATTGCAAACACCATGGAAATATCAAAAAGGGTAAATGTTCCCGTTATGACCGCTTCCGGCATTACCCCGCAAACTGCACCTCTTGCTTTTGCAGCAGGCGCAAGCGCAGTCGGTGTTGGTTCCGCAGTAAACAAATTAAGAACTCAAATTGCTATGGCACAAACCGTAAGGGAACTTGTCGGAACAATTGCTTACAAAGAACTTATCAAAAAAGAAACTGCTTCAAGAACAGCGTCTTTTTAGAGAATAATTTGAAATTAAAAGCAGGGGCAAATAAAACCCCTGCTTTTTTGTATCTTATATTCTTTATATAATTTCCATAATTTCAGACAGTTCTTTTTTATTTGCCCTTTTAACTTCCATATTTTTATCAACTTTACCGAGCGCCAGCAGGGAAACAATTTTTTGATTTTCCCCCAATTTAAGAACTTTTCGCATGCCTTCCTGCCCCAATACTGGTGCAACCATCCAGCAGCCTTCTATTCCCATTGAATAAGCGCTTAAAAACATGTTTTCTATGGCGCCGCCCATAGAAAGCAAATATGAATCGGGGCGCATAAGCTTAATTTCATCCGCAGTAAAACCTGCTTTTTCAAGCACTCCGCCCATAAAAGCGGGAATATCTTCTAAAACACAAACTATAACAAGGGGTGCCTGTTGGAAAAATACAGAGTGCGATTTATATTTTGATATTTGTTCCATTGTTTCTTTATCCAGTGCGGATAATATTTTATCGTAGGCAGAAAGCACGGATTCCGCCAGTTGTTTTTTTACATTATCGTCAACAACCGCTATAAACTTCCAATTTTGTGCATTTATTGCACTCGGCGCAAGCCTTGCAGAATTAATTATTCTTTTAATTTCCTCTGTTGTCGGACGATAAGAATCAAATTTTCTGATAGTCTTTCTGTTATCAATTGCTTCAATGATATCCATTTTAAACTCCTTTGTAGTAAAATCAATTTATGAAAATCAACATTTTTATTTTAACAATTTTAGCTTTTTTTGTAAATTGCCCGCCCATTTTTGGCGCACCCAATTATCAGATTTACACGCCTAAAAGTTATACAAGTTCGGCGCAAACACAAAAATTTGATGAGAATTCAAAAATTCTTTTTATTGTAGATTTTTCAAATTCTATGAATGAAGAACTCAACGGTAAGAAAAAAATTAATATAGCAATGGAAACAATGGCATCAATTCTGCCCAGGATAGACCCGAAAGTTCAGATAGGAATGCGTGTATACGGTCATAAGACGGGGCTTACCTATCTTCAAGGATGCATGGCATCAAAATTGGCAGTGCCTTTTGCGCAAAATAATGCTCAGGCTGTATTAAACGCAATGTACACAACAAAAGCCACCGGATGGACACCCATTACATATTCTCTAAAACAAGCGGTGAATAATGATTTTATGGCTGTTTCAGGCAAAAAACATATCATTCTCTTAACCGACGGCGGCGAAAATTGCGATGAAAGCCCCTGTACGTACGCAATAGAGCTTATGAAAACAAGGGATGATATTTCAATTGATGTGATTGCCTTTGATTTATACGATCAAGAAGCAAATAATCAGCTCAAATGCACGGCGCTTGCAACAAGAGGCAAATTTTATTCGGCAGGAAATTCCGAGGATTTGTCAAGCAGCCTGTTTGACAGTCTCGGCATTGATAAAAATGTGCATGGCACTGTAAAAATCGGTGAATAATGGCAGATAACGAAAATAAATCAGAACTTATGAAAGCTGCCTTAATAGCACTTTTTGCCGGTATATTCTTTTGTTTGTATACAGAAATTAAAGATCAATTAAATCCGATTACAATAATTACACCCGAAAAACAAAATGCAGCGATACAAAATATTAATCCGCCTTCGGTTATTAATAAAGAAATAAAAACCGTAACAAATAAAAACGAAAACTTTGTTATTTATAACCTTTCTTCAGGCAAATATCACAAAGAAAGCTGCACCTGGGCAAAAAAGTGCCAAAACTGCATTAAAATCCCCGTAAAAGAAGCAAAAGAAAAAGGCGGCAAACCTTGCAGGGTATGCGGAGGAATTTAATAAGAAAATGCGTTAATTTTTAATGGAGGACTTTTGGATATTTAAAAGAGTTTGCCTTAAAATCAAAATTTCTAAGGTGTCCTCAAAATCCTATTATTTCATTAAACATTTTTATCGCGTAGCTGTCTGTCATGCCCGAAATAAAATCAACTACTGCCATCCGGTAATCTTTTTCATTTTCAATATCGTAA
>JAJQDG010000014.1 GCA_021202305.1 Candidatus Gastranaerophilales bacterium | reverse complement strand
GTCAATGTTTCAGACACAGATTTTAACAAAAATGCGCTTCTTGCTTTTTATAATAACTTAATCGGCATAAAAGAAAAAATCCGCAATTTTTACATTGAACAATCTAAAAAAATGGGTATTTCCTATGAATTTGTAACCTCCTTTGATGATTTCAGGGCAAAAAATGATGTGGAAATTATCAAAAGAGGGGAATATTTTATCCGCCGCTTTTACAATAATTTCAGCCAAGAAAAAAGCAGGCTTATAAACCTGATAATTTTTGCATGCAAAATAAGCGCAATTAATCTTTCAAAACTGGGCAGCTTTAAAGAGGCGGGTTTTGAATATTATTTTGAAATTTTAAGGCTTTTGGCTCTTGTTAACTACACAGGCACAAGAGAAGCCAAATTTGTCCGGAGAATAAAAGAATTTTCGGAAATTGCATTTGAAATTCAAAGGGAATTGGATAATGCTTATGAAGAAAAATTTGGCAAGATAAAAGAAATTTCTCCGGACAGAAGCATTTTTGAAGGAAAATCAATCCTTGTTTCAGGCGGAAATTTAGACGAGCTTTATAATCTGCTCAAAAATGCGCCTGATTTAAATATTTATATTATGCCAAATATGGTGTCTGCTCTTTATTATCCTGTTTTTAACGACTTTTCAAACCTTAAGGGTATATACGGCAGCGGTGATTTTGAATACGATTTTTCAAACTTCAAAGGCGCAATATATTTAACTAAAAATTCTTCAATTTCGCTTGATAATGCATTTCGCGGAAAAATTTTTACAACAAAAGAAATACCGCAGGAAAAAGCAATAAAAATAAATCCGGATGACCTTTCCCCGTTAATTGAAGCCGCACGGGGAATGGAAGGTTTTAAAACAAATACGGAAAATGAAAAAATACATTTTGAAACAGTTAATATTCAAGAAAAAATTGAAGAAAACCGCGGCAAAAAAATTTTAATTTCATTTGGCGATGAGGATAATTTTTTAGACTATTCCGTATTAAAACTTGATTTTCCCCTCCAGAGCAAAAACTTATACAGCGCGCTTGATATTTCGGATAACAAAAATACGGCTGTTTATTTTGCAAACTGTACATTTGAAACCATCGGGCTTATCGTAACTGTTTTAAACAAAAATTTACACAAAATTTATCTGAATCCTTGCCGGACTACAAGTATAAACCCCCATATAACAGAATCGCTGCAAAAAGATTTCGGGGTTGTACTCATTTGATTTTTTAAAATTCTTTTGCTTTTGAAGCTTGTTTAAAGTAAAATTTCAACTGTACATAAATAAGTGAAAAAGAGAAAGAAGAAAAAATGGAAAACACACCCGAAACAAAAAGATTTGAAATTGAAATCGGCGGCAAAAAAGTAACCGTTGAAACCGGTAAATACGCTAAACAGGCAACAAGTTCGGTTACGGTCAGATGTGAAGATACAATGCTTTTTATTCATGCCGTTGTCAGCAAGGAACCCAGAGTTGGGATAGATTTCTTTCCGCTTCTTATAGATTATGAAGAAAGAATGTCCTCAATAGGTAAAATCCCCGGCGGTTATACAAGAACAGAAGGAAAAGCCAGTGAAAAAGCAATTCTTATTTCAAGGCTTATTGACCGTCCTATCCGTCCGTTATGGCCAAAGGGATACAGAAACGATGTACAAATAGTTTCGCAATTATTCAGCTATGACCAAAAAAATCAGCCGGATGTACTTTCAATTTTAGGGGCATCAAGCGCACTAATGCTTTCGGGCGCACCTTTTGAAGGTCCTGTGGGTGCAATCCGCGTGGGTAGAATAAACGGTGAAATGATTGCAAACCCGACTCATCAGGAAATTGAAAAATCCGACATGGATATCGTTATAGCAGGCACAACGGAATCTGTCATAATGGTTGAAGCAGGCTGCAAATTTGTAACGGAAGATGACATTATGGCTGCGGTTGAATTTGCACAGGTTGAAATTAAAAAACAATGCGAAGCGCAGATTCAATTTGCAAAAGATTGCAATGTTGTTAAAGAAGAATTTATTAATCCCTACGATACATCAGAAATTGCAAATATAATCAAGGAAACTTCTTATGACGCAATTTATGACGCTTATCACAATTTTGACCGCACATACAGGCAAAACAAGCTTGATGAAACAAAATCAGCTGTTAAAGAAAAAATAGAAGCGCTTGATGATAATCATCCGATTAAAACAATGATTGAAGAAACCGGCATTGATTTTGTTGCGGAAGAATTTAAAGCACTTGAAAAGAAAATTATGCGCGCAATGATTAAAAACGAGGGCGTGCGTGCCGACGGCAGAAAGACCACCGATATAAGACCAATCTGGTGTGAAGTGGGTGTTATTCCGAGGGCTCACGGCTCAGCCGTATTTACAAGGGGACAAACGCAAATTTTATCCTGCGCCACTTTAGCAGGACCGAATATGGCGCAAGAATTAGACGGAGTTGACCCCCTGACTTCAAAGCGCTATATGCACAAATATATCTTCCCCGGATTTTCAGTAGGCGAAGTTAAAGCCTTGAGAGGTCCCGGGCGCAGAGAAGTAGGACATGGAAATCTGGCAGAACGCGCCAACGTTCCGGCACTTCCTCTTGAAGCCGAATTTCCCTATGCAATAAGAGTAACATCGGATGTTTTAGAATCGAACGGTTCAACTTCAATGGGGTCAACCTGTGCAAGCTCAATGGCTTTGATGGATGCGGGTGTTCCTGTTAAATGTATGATAGGCGGCGTTGCAATGGGGCTTATAAAAGAAGGCGATACGGATATTGTCTTAACGGATATTCAAGGAATTGAAGATTTCCTTGGAGATATGGATTTCAAAGTTACCGGAAATTCAGAAGGTATCACCGCACTTCAAATGGATATGAAAATTAAGGGAATTTCTAACGAAACACTGCGCCGCGCATTATATCAGGCAAAAGACGGCAGACTTTTTATTATGGATAAAATGAAAGAAGCAATTCAGGCTCCGCGTGCGGAACTTTCGCCCTATGCTCCAAGGTTATACTCAATGCAAATTCCTGTTGATGACATAGGAACAGTAATAGGACCCGGAGGCAAAATGATAAGAAGTATAATCGAAGCTTCCGGCGCCGAAATTGACATTAAAGATGACGGTACGGTTACAATTACTTCAAACGATAGAGAAGGCGCGGATATTGCAATTCAAAAAATAAGAGAACTTACTTTTAAACCTGAAATTGGCATGGTAATTAAGGGTAAAGTTGTCCGCATTATTCCGATAGGCGCTTTTGTTGAATTAGCCCCCGGAAAAGACGGCATGGTTCATATTTCGCAAGTTTGCAATGAAAGAATTGAAACAATTGAATCGCGTCTTTCTATCGGTCAGGAAGTTATCGTTAAAGTAGTAAAAATTGATGAAAAGGGCAGAGTTAACCTTACAATCAAGGGAGTAACCGATGAAGAAAAAGCAGCTTTTGGTCAAAATCTTGTTACTGTCTAGCATGGCGCTTTTCTTAACAGCCTGCACAACGCTGGATTATGTTGATACCGACTATGAAACCGTAAAATCCTACAATGTGCAGACTAATGAAATGTTTAATCTGCGGGCGATTGAAAAATCATCCGCAGATGTAAACGTTAAAGCAGGAATATCGGAAACTCCTCTTGAGGGGGCGCTTGTTCTTTATATGGAATTAAAAAATAATTCAGACAGTACATTCAAATTTGATTTAAGAGATGTTAAAGCAAGCTCTCCTGTGGGGGAAATTTCCTTTTTGGCACCGTCAGCGTACGTTGAAGCCTATCAAAATTTTGAAGCTCAAAATTATGCAAGTATGGCAAATGCCGGCACTATGCTGGGTTCTTTTGCAACAATTCAAAACCGGTACAGACAAGATGTTTCAAATACAACCACAAATATTGAAAATCTTAATCAAAGTGCAGAATTTGCTCAGCTTGAAAAAACAATAGCAGGCATTCAAATGCATTCTGTTACTTCTTATAAATTTATACCGTCCGGCGAAAAACAATATTTTTATATTTTTTTGAAAAAGCCGCAGGAATACCCTATTGTTATTAATTATAAAGATTTAAGCTACAAATTTGGCGGCAAAAAAAATGCCGGTGATTAATTCAAATCAAAAAGTATTTATGAAAAATCGCAAAAAAAAAGCGCAGCATGTTGTTGAATTTTCGCTGATTATACCGTTTTTTATAATTATTTTTACTTTTGTGTTTCAAGCCCTTGTTGAAACGTATGCAAAATACAAGTTTTCATACGTTTTTTCAAACGCCGTTAGGGTTTCTGTAAACTATCAGCCCGTATACAGTTCAAAAGAGCGGGCGGATGATTATGATTTTAGAACAATAACGGAAAATATTCTTTCTAATGCGTTTACAACGGGCTCTGATAATACTTATGAAAGCGTTGATGTTGCAAGAATAACTTCAGAAAAAACAACTTATTTAATAGGTACATTCAAATATGTAACAAAATTAATTTTTGGAACCGGCGGAACATATTTTTATTTTACGCTGCCTGTCAGCAACGCTTTTGTTGAACCCGTTATTCTGGATAATTCAAGCGACGAAGTCGACACATATTTTGATAATTATTACACCCTGAATAGCAGCGGAGATTAAAATGAAGAAGAAAAGCAGAATTTTATCTTCAATAAAACGGAATTATAAGCCAAAAAAATTAAAGGCCAATGCTGTTCTTACGGTTTTTGTAATAAGCTTTTCTCTATTTTTACTAAGTGCATTTGGAATAGACGGAGCGTATGTCATTTTATCAAGATATAAACTGCAAAAAATAACGGAAGCAATAGCCTTTGAATATGCGGCGGCTCTGGCTTCTGATGTAGACGGGTCAGGTGCAAGCGAAGAAGACAGAGATTCTTATTGCGAAGATATAAAAACAAGATATAAAAGTATCTACAATTTGCAGGCATCGGGTGTTACCGTTTTTGAAATCAGCAATATGGAATACAAAATGGATACAACAAATGATGAAGCAGCCGTAAGGGTATATACAACATCGGCTGTTTTGCCCGCATTTTTAAGGTTTGCCGGAGTAAAAAGGATTGTAATCTACGCCCGTGCCTGCGCAAAAACGCAAAAAATTTCTATCTCAAAAACAATATCTATGGCGGATAGCAGTTTTGACCTGTCAGAGGGTTATTATGCCGATAAAAACAGCGCCTACGCCCAATTTGATACACCTTTTGAAGATGATGACAAATATTCTGATGTAATAAGCGCCAAATATACGGGCAAAGGCGACTTTGCAATAGATTTTGCCTATGATACAACAACAAATTCTAATAGCGGCGGCGGGTTTTTTGTTCTCGGCGGATACGAAAGCAATGGTACAATACGCTGGATTGATCTTGCGGATAAATTAAAAAGCTCTCAAGATATAAAACAAATTTGCGAAGAAGGAACCTGTTTATACTGTATAAACGGTGCAGAAAATTCAAAAGCTGTTTTTGATTTAGAACTTGACAGCACAACAAACGGCGAAACGAGAAGGCTGACAAATATCCGCGTATATAAAGCAGCAGGTTCTGCTGCCCTGCTTGAAGACGGGAGCGGATATAATGACCCCTGCGAAACGCCGTATACGGATGAAAGCGGAGATGTGCCAAATTATAGTTATTTTAACAGAGATGCAGCCGTAACGCTTAATATTTTAAATAATGTTTCAATAATTAAATCAAGCGAATATGATAATTTTGGCTCAGGAGAATTAACTACAGGGACTTGCGCCGGAGGATAAAATGAATTCTAAAACTTTAATTTTAATAGATGGTCATGCGCTTTGTTTCAGAATGTTTTTTGCACTGGAGCGCACAAATATGCAAACGACCGAACATGTACCCACATGGGCAATTTTTGGCTTTTTTAAATCAATTTTTGATATGCTGAATAACAAAGGAATGATTTCACCTGATAATATTGCGGTAGCATTTGATGTTTCAAGGCATACTTTCAGGCTTGAAAAATATGAAGGATATAAAGCAAACAGGCAAACCATGCCAGATACATTGCACATGCAGCTTTCATTAATTATGGAGGGTTTAAAAGCCTTAAATATACCTGCATATACAAAAGAAGGGTTTGAAGGAGATGATATAATAGGCACAATATCCGAAAAAGCAAAAGAAATGGGGCATAAAACTTATATTTTAACAGGCGATAAAGATTCCTTGCAGCTTGTTGACAGAGAAGGATTTATAAAAGTATTAATTCCAACGAAGGGTGAACTTATTGAATATAATTGGGATACGGTTTATGAAAAAATGGGTGTTTATCCCGATCAGATTGTTGATTACAAGGCGCTTTGCGGAGATAACTCGGACAATATACCGGGGGTAAAGGGCATTGGTCCTAAAACCGCATGCGAACTTTTAAAAAAATTTAAAACGCTTGACAATATTTATGAAAATATTGATAACATTGGAAAAAAATCAACAGAACAAAAATTAATTAATGAAAAAGAAACCGCATATCTTTCGCAATTTTTAGCAACAATTAAAAAAGATGTGGATATTGA
>JAJQDG010000169.1 GCA_021202305.1 Candidatus Gastranaerophilales bacterium | reverse complement strand
CTCAAACTTTAGCGAAAAAAATTGAAAATAAACTGCTTGAAAAATTTGAATATAATGAAAAGCTTCCGATTTTAGAATTATTAAAACAGGATGATACCGATTTAAAATTTCTTGCAAATTATATTTATGAGAAAGTTTTTTTAAATTACACAATAAAACAGTGGGGTGTTTCGCCAAAAGAAATCAATAGTACGGTTACTGCAAGAGTGCCGGTATATCTGAGCAGGGATGACAGATATTTTCAAGATGTATATCAGGGTATTCCCCTTGAAGGGTACACAAAACTTATAGAAAACATGCTCAAACATCCGAATATCGAGCTTAAACTAAATTCAGAATTTAAAAAGGGTGAAATTGAGGCGGACAGAATATTTTATACAGGTTCAATAGATGAATATTTTGATTATAAATACGGGCAATTGCCCTATAGAAGTATCAATTTGGATTTTGAAACCCATGAAAAAGAATTTTATCAGAAAAATTCAGTTGTGAATTATCCTTCAAACTACGATTTTACGCGCATTCATGAATTTAAGCATTTCCTGGCTGATAAATCGGATAAAACGGTAATTGCAAAAGAATATCCGACAGCCTTTGAACGCGGGAAAAATGAAAGATATTACCCGATTTTAAATGATGAAAATATGGAACTTTATAACAAATATCTGACGGAAGCTAAAAAAATAAAAAATGTTTATTTTCTTGGCAGATTAGGGGATTATAAATATTACGATATAGATAAAGCAATAAAACGCGCTCTTGAACTTTTCAGGGAGATTAAATAATGATTTTAGTTACAGGCGGTGCAGGATATATAGGCAGCCACTTAGTTTTAGAATTATTAAAAAGGGGATATAAAGTATCTGTTTTCGATAATTTATCTACCGGACATATAGAAACGGTTAACAAATTAAAAGAAACAGGTAAAAAAAATTTTGAATTTATAAAAGGCGATTTAAATAATAAAAATGAAATAAATGCCGCATTTTCAAAAGAAATAAACGGAGTTATCCATTTTGCCGCAAGCGCCCTTGTCTATGAATCAACGGTAAACCCTGCCAAATATTATGAAAATAATTTTTGCGGAACATTAAATCTTTTAAATTCAATGCGGGAAAATAACGTATCAAAAATAGTTTTTTCTTCTACTGCAGCAACATACGGCGAACCGATTAAAATTCCGATTGATGAAAATCACCCGCAAAATCCTATTAATCCGTACGGAAAAAGCAAGTTAATGATTGAAAAAATGATGGATGATTACGATATGGCATACGGGATAAAATCCGTGCGGCTAAGGTATTTCAATGTAGTCGGTGCAGACAGCAAATTTCGCACAGGCGAGTGGCATGATATGGAAACACACATTGTCCCGAATATTTTAAAATCCTTGTTTGTAAAAAATCAAACATTTAAAATTTTTGGTACGGATTATGATACAAAAGACGGTACCTGCGTGCGTGATTATGTTAATGTGGAAGATTTAGCGCAGGCGCACATTCTTGCATTTGAATATTTACAAAAAGGCGGAAAAACGGATTTTTTCAATATAGGTACAAATGAAGGAAATACTGTCAGGGAAATTTTTGAATACTGTTCAATGATAACAGGTAAAAAAATCCCGTTTGAAATAGCGCCAAGGCGAAAAGGCGACCCTGCAAGATTAGTTGCGGATAATAAAAAAGCAAAAGAAATATTAAAATGGACTCCCAAAAAAACTCTTAAAGAAAGTATACAAACAGCGTATGAATGGGAAAAACAATTGAATTTGCAGAAAAATTAAAATATTCCCGCAAAGACAAAACATTTTGCACCTTAAATATTAAGTAATGCGCTCAAAAATCGTTTTAAAGTTCTAGCCCAGTTTTCTTTTAAATGTTCTGCTTGCAAGAGTTAATGTTATTGCTGCAATTATAATCATCGGGATTAAATTTGTTATAACATCACCCGCCCCCATACCTTTTAAAAATATGCCTCTTGATAAAGCCATAAAAAATCTTGCAGGATTTATATACGTTAAAATCTGCCAGCAAAAAGGCATATCTTCAATCGGGGAAACAAAACCGGATAAAAGCATGGCAGGCATTTGAAAAATCATTATACCTATAATTGCCTGCTGCTGGGTATTGCATATTGATGAAATAAAAAGTCCCACGCCGACAATTGACAATAGTGATATAAATATTGAAATTAAATATAAAACAAAAGAACCCATAAAAGGAACCCTGAAAAAGAATATAATGCAAAATACCATAAAACAGGTTAAAAACATTGCAATGAATAAGGGCGGGATAGTTTTTCCAAGCAAAATTTCAAAAGAAGATAAAGGGCTTACCACAAGCTGGTCAAAAGTACCCATTTCTCTTTCGCGTGCAATAGAAAGCGCTGTTAATAAAAGTGTTACAACAAGCGCCAGCATTGGTATCAAAATTGACAAAAGATACCATCTGTATTCAAGATTGGGGTTATACCAATTTCTTATAACGGGGTTAATTGAAGCCCCCCCTCCTTTATTAAATTCAAGAACATATTCTTGTATAATTTGAGATGCGTAGCCGCTTGCAATTGAAGCAGAATTGGTTTGCCTGCCGTCAGAAACTACTAAAACGTTTGATTGTTTCCCCCCCCTCAGACTTTTTGAAAAATCATTATTTATGTATAAACCTATCTGCACTTTTTGATTATCTATTTTTGAGCGAAAATCTTTATCGCTGCTTGTTAAATAAATATTTCTGAACCTCGGTGATTTTTTAAATCTTGAAATAAGTTCCCTTGATTCAACGGAATTATTTCTGTCAATTGCAACAACATCAATATTTTTAACTTCCATAGTAATTGCATTTGCAAAAACCAGAAGCTGCAATAAAGGCAGCGCAACGATTATCCCGCGGCTTTTAGGGTCTTTCCATGTTGTTATAAATTCTTTTTTTGCAAGGGCAAAAATTCTTCTCAGAATATCTTTTATCACTTTTCAAGCCTCATATCAGTGCTATTGTATACAACGGCAAAAAGCAAAAGCCCTAAAACCGTTAAAAATATTGAGTTTATAATCACTATTTCAAAAATTGTTCCTGCCATAAATTCACTTTCAATAAAAGTTATAAAATATTTAGGCGGCAAAATGTATGTAAGCCACTGAAAAATAACAGGCATGGAATTAATCGGAAACATAAGCCCCGATAAAAGCATTGAAGGCAAAAGCCCCACGCCAAGGGTAACCTGGCTTGCAAGAAACTGATTTTTTAATTTGGATGAAATAATCAATCCGATTCCAAGGCAGGTAAAAAGAAAAAGTCCGCTTACAGCAAATAATACGAGAAAACTTCCTCTAAAAGGTATCCGGAAAATTCCGACACACAAAAAAACATTAAACGCCATTGAAACCATTCCAAGAACGAAATAGGGAATGTATTTTCCAAGCACAATATCAATTTTTTTTACCTGCGTGCTTAAAAGAGCTTCCATTGTGCCTCTTTCCCATTCACGCGCAATAACAAGCGCCGTCAGGAGCATTCCGATTAAAGTCATGGAAATTGCAATTGACCCCGGCAAGATAAAATAATGGCTGTTAGAACCTTGATTGTACCATGTTCTGATTTCGGGCGTAACGGCGGCACCTTTTACCAGATATTTATACCTGCTTGTTTGAAGCCAATTATTTGCAATTTGCGTTGCATAACTTTGAACGTAATTTGCTGTATTAACCTCGGAACCATCGGTTATAACAAGCATATCCGCGGACTGCCCCCTTGATAATTTTGTTGAAAAATCATTTGGAATTACAACTGCGCCTTTTATTTTCGAGCGGACTATTGCATCCGTCATTTCGGTCATATTATCGTAAACTATTGAATTTACGTATTTGCTGTGCCCGAAAGATTTTACAAGCGTTTGCACTTCGGGGTTGGCATCATCGTTTTTTATTCCCATGACAACTTTTACACTGTCTAAATTAATGCCGTACATGTAAATTACTATTGAAATTAAAGGTAAGAGAAAGGCAATTATTATGCTGCTCGGGTCGCGCAATATCTGTAAAAATTCTTTTTTAATCAAAGCGAAAACTATTCTATTGTTTTTCATTTTCGCTCTCCTTAATTAAAGTTACAAATGCTTCTTCCATTGTTTTTGCGCCGGCATTTTTTTTAAGTTCAAAGGGCGTGCCCAGAGCAATTGTTTCGCCGTGATAAAAAAGGCTTATCCTGTCGCAATATTCGGCTTCATCCATAAAATGGGTTGTAACAAGGATAGTAACACCTTTTTTGGCAAGAGATGTTATATGGTTCCAAAAATCCCGCCGCACTATGACATCCACGCCTGATGTGGGTTCATCAAGGAACAGTACGGGCGGATTATGAATAAGGGCGCATGCCATTGAAAGCCGCTGCTTAAAACCTAACGGAAGCTCTTCCGATTTTTGATTTTGTATGTCTTTAAAATTGAAAACATCAATTATTTCTTCCATGCGCTTTTTTCTGTCAAAAAGACCAATGCCGTACACGGAAGCAAAAAATTCAAGATTTTGCCTGACGGTAAGATTTCCGTACAGTGAAAATTTTTGCGCCATATACCCCAAATTTGAGCGGGCTTTTTCGGGATTTTTAGTAATATCTGTCCCCATAATTTTTGCCGTGCCTGATGTGGGGCGCGCAAGCCCGCACATCATTTTAAAAGAAGTTGATTTCCCCGCGCCGTTTGGACCTAAAAGTCCGAATATTTCGCCTTTTTTAATTTTAAACGAATTATTTTTAACCGCATAAAAGCTGCCGTATTTTTTTTCAAGGCTGCATGCTTCAACCGCATATTCAATATCAAAATTGCCCGGGGTATAGTTTTTTGCAATCATGGATTCTTCTTTTTTGTATCCGCCCATTAAATCAATTACTTTATTTTCAAATTCAGCGGAATCGGGTGCTAAATCATGGGGTTTTCCTTCATATATGATTTTGCCTTTATCCATGACAACTGTTGTATCAAAGCTATGCGCCTCATCAAGATAAGCAGTTGACCATAAAACCGTGGTTTTGCCGGTGATTAAATTTTTAACCATTTGCATTAAATCATGTCTTGAAATGGGGTCAACGCCGACAGAAGGTTCATCCAGAATAAGAAACTCGGGACTGTCAAGCAGTGTGCAGCAAAGCCCCAGTTTTTGTTTCATGCCGCCTGAAAGAGCGCCTGCAAGCCTTTCTTTAAAAGGAGCAAGACTCGTAATTTCAAGCAATTTGTCAAATTCTTGCGGCACATTTTTTAAATCCGCATAAAGGCGCAAATTCTCAATAACGGTTAAATCCTCGTACAGTCCGAATTTTTGGGGCATATACCCTATTTTGGCGTTTAGTTCATTTTTTTGTGTATCGGGATTTAGCCCGAGGGTGCACATACTGCCTGAATCTTTAGGTAAAAGCCCTATTATAAGACGAATAAGCGTAGTTTTGCCTGCGCCGTCAGCGCCTATTAAACCTGTTATTTTGCCGCTTTCAATGTTTAATGAAAGGTTATTAATTGCTGTTACGGTACCAAATTTTTTTATTAAATTTTTAATTTCAACAGTATACATCAATTATTTTCCGAACTTAAATCAATTTTTACGGTAACAGGCATGCCCTGACGCAAAAATTCATCAATTTCATCAACGTATACGCGGATTCTGTATACCAAATCGGTTCTTAAATCCGTTGTCTGAACCGTTTTTGGAGTAAATTCCGCAACAGGAGAAATATAACCTACATAGCCGTTATATTCTCTGTTTTTGCCGGTATTCGGGTCTTTAGTGTCCGTTAAAACCTTTGCTTTCATGCCGTATTTAATATTGCCCAGATTAGTTTCACTAATATATGCTCTGATCCAAACAGGTCTTGTTTTTGACATTGTATAAACAATCTGGCTCTTTGCAACCGTGGCACCCGGTTCTTGTACTCTGACAGTGATTGTGCCTTCCTCAGGCGCATAAATTTTTGTGTAATCAAGCTGGTTTTTTGCAAAAGATTTTTGTGCAGCGGCAGCTTCATAATCTGCTTTTGTTTTATCACGATTGTATAAAAGCGTATCGCAATCTTGTTTTGAAACGGTATCATCCGCGCAAAGGGGATATTGGCGGTTATATTTTGCTTCCGCATCATTTTTAAGGGCGAGCGCTCTATTTAAATCGGCGCTTGCTTTTGCAAAATCCGAAGCGTAATCTTTATTATCAAGCTCTGCAACCAAATCGCCCGCATGAACAACATCGCCTTCTTCTTTTAGCATTTTTTCAATCTTGCCTGAAACCTGAAAACTCAGGTCAACCTGACGAATTTCAATATTGCCGTACATTTCAAGAATATTGTTTTTGTTATTTTTATACGAGCAAAGAAAATATCCGCATAAAATGACCAGTGCCAATAAAATTAATGGTATTATCTTTTTTTTCATAATTTGCCCCCGACTGCTTTATATAGTGTAAAATAATTTACAATGCGTTCCGTTTTTGCGTTTATTGCTTCATTTTCCAGAGTTAAAAGTTTTAATCTGCTTTCAAGAAGTTCATTTTTGGAAATAACGCCTCTATTAAATTTTTGCTTTGCACTGTTATAATTTTTATCTTCCTCTATCAGTTTTTCTTTTGTT
>JAJQDG010000010.1 GCA_021202305.1 Candidatus Gastranaerophilales bacterium | reverse complement strand
ATATTAAGCTTATAAAATTTAACAGCCTCAACGACTGCAAGCCCTGATAAATTCATATATGTTTTTGGCAGCAAAAAAATAGTGTCATTTTCTTTAGCAAAAAAAGATTTGAATTTTTCGCTCAAAGTGAGTCTTTTTTTTTCTAAAATTTTATCCAAAACCATAAAACCCGTATTATGCCTTGTTTTTATATATTTTGTTTCGGGGTTTCCAAGCCCTGTTATAAGCTTCATAATTTTTTCCTTTCGATTTTAATTATAATACAAATTATCCCAATGGCAGGTTAACAAGGTGCATAAAAAATTAATAACTAAGGTTTAAGTTCAAGAAAAATAATGGAGCAGACTAATTTATGAAAAATAAAAGTTCAGCAAAAGTAAATAATTTTTTACAAAAAAACAACCTGCACAAAAAAGATTTTGCGCAAATGATAGGTGTAACGCTTTCTTACGTATATAACTTAATAGATGAAAATATACCGTTTTCAACGCGCTCAACAACAATAGAGCGTATCGCAGCCGTTATGGGGATTTTACCCGAAGATTTTGAAGAATATGTAATTGAAGATGACCCTATACCATACAATAAAAATTTAGAAAAATTGAAAGAATATATTAAGAAAAACAATATGGAAATCGTTGAGTTTTTAAAATTATTTGAACGCAAAAAAAGACTCAAAATGGTTGATATACTCAGGGGAACAACACCCCTGCCGATTGATTTTGAAGAATTAAAAGAAATAAAGGAAATATTAAAAATCAATAAAGAAGATTTTTTTGAATTTTGGAAAAGTATATTTACCGAATACCTTCAAAAGGGCGGGTTTGATATTGAAAAAAATCAAACGCTTCTTAACTGCATGCTGTCTTGTACGAAAGAAGCATGAATTGCTAAGAAAATTAATTTTCTGCATTCTTTATAGAGATTGCAGAAAAAATTAAAATTTTTCCGCAATCTCCGTATTGTAATATTTCTTAATGACAAATTTGCCCCCGGGCTATATTTGAGTTAAACTGGGGTAAACAGGAAAGGTTTACCCTATGAAAAGTTCTACTCTGCATCGCGCTTCTCTTTCAAAAGAGAAAATGTCCATGATTGAAAATGTCCGTCCGCAAACATACGGAACGCTTGCGCCGGATTTAAACCGTTATATCAAATTTCAAAAAAAGCCCGAGCTTGATGTTCTCTGGCGCGATTTTGAAAAGACGGTTCAATCCAGATCAAAAAGTAAAACGCCCATTGTATATGCAGGTGTCGGCTTTATCTTAGGGCTTTTGTTTGCGCTTTTAATTGCTTTAATTGTAGGTATTTCAATGTATTCGGATGTACAGGCGCCCGAATTTAAAGAGCAAACCTTCAAAATGGAAACATCTGCCGCCCCTGTTTCAATTATGCCTTCAAGCACCGGGGAACAAGCAACGGTAACAGGCACAGAGGAAAAGTATACAGTAAAAGAAGGCGATACACTGGATAAAATTGCGTTCAGGTTTTACGGCAGATATGATTCCGAAAAAATTGACCGCATTATGGAGCTTAACAACATAAAAGACCCAACCACGATTCAAATCGGGCAGGTTTTGATTATTCCGTTGGATTAGCCTATATAAGACACTATCGGGAGAAATTATTTTATGCCCACACGATTTTTGGCAATTGCGGCAGCATTTCTTATGTGCGCCCAAACAGCCCGCGCGGCAAGCATTGACGAAGATATTGATAAATATTTTGCACCCTTTTCGGACGCTTTTTCGCGTGTCGTATTTTTTTCAATCAGTTTTGGCGAAGCAAAAATCCCCTTATTAATTCTTCTTTTGATTATTGCAAGTATTTTTTGCACAATTTATCTAAAAGGTGTCGGTATTTGGGGTTTTAAACACAGTATAAAACAAATTTTCGGCAAAAAAGCTTCTTTTAATGAACCGAATTCCGGCAAAGACGGCGAGGTTTCATCCCTTGGCGCTCTTGCAACTGCATTATCCGGAACGGTCGGCTTAGGAAATATAGCGGGCGTTGCAATTGCCATTTCAGTCGGCGGCGCAGGAGCTATGTTCTGGATGTGTCTGGGTGCATTATTCGGCATGGCGCTTAAATTTTGCGAAGTAACACTTGCGCTCAAATATAGACGTTTTAACGCAGATGGTTCCGTTTCGGGCGGGCCTATGTTTTATATTGCGCATGGCTTAACCAGAAGAGGGCTTAGGTGGCTCGGGCAGCCGCTTGCCTTGTTTTTTGCTCTGATGTGTGTCCCCGGCGCTCTTGGCGGAGGGTGCATGATGCAGATAAATCAGGCAACTCAGCAGATGATAAATATAACAGGCGGCGAAAACGGCTTTTTTGGCGTGCACAGCTGGGTTTTTGGCTTAATTGTTGCAATAACGGTAGGGCTTGTTATCGTTGGCGGCATTAAAGCAATAGCGAACGTTACATCAAAGGTTGTTCCTGTGATGTGCGGACTTTATATTATATCTGCTTTGCTGATTATTTTAATTAATTTTCAACATATACCTCATTGCATATACACTATTATCCATGAAGCATTTTTCCCGAATGCAGTTGCAGGCGGAGTGATAGGCACAATAATTATGGGAATGAGAAGGTCAATTCAATCAAATGAGGCAGGTTCAGGCTCTGCCCCCATTGCATACGCTGCGGTTAAAACAAAAGAACCGGTGTCGCAGGGGTTTGTTTCACTGATTGAACCGTTTTTTGATACCGTTCTTGTATGCTCTATGACGGCGCTTGTAATTATAATTACGGGGCAATATTTAAACTATACGGACGGAATGACGGGCGTACAGATGACATCTGCTGCGTTTGCTTCTGTTTTCAGTTTTTTCCCTTATATTTTAGCTATTGTTATAATTCTTTTTGCAATTTCAACTATTATTTCATGGGCATATTACGGACAAAAAGCCTGGGGGTATCTTTTTGGCGAAGGGTTCAAGCGCACAAAAGCATATCAATTTATGTTTTGCGCATTTATAGTAATCGGCTCATCCATGAATTTAAACAGCGTGGTTGATTTTACGGATGCAACAATGCTTGCAATGGCGCTTCCCAATTTAATTGCAATTTTTATTATGATAAATGAAATCAAAAATGACGTCATTTTATATTGCAAAAAACACGGAGTAAAAACCTGGTTAAAAGAAAATGTGTAGCTTGAAAAAATATCCGGTATTTGAATTTTATGAACAAAATTTACAAAGAATAAAAGAAAACCATGAGTTTCGCACTGTTAAAAATATAGCGCAGGACGGAAAATACATAATAAAAGAAAATAAAAGGCTGTTAAATTTATCTTCAAATGATTATCTTGGAATAAGCGCCGATCCTGATATTAAAGAAAATTTCTTAACTTCTTATAAAGGCAAAATTCAAAACCCGTCAGCAAGGCTTTTAACCGGTACAAGCCCGATTTATTCAGAGCTTGAAGATATTGTTGCCTGTTTAACAAAAAAAGAACGCGCGCTTTTGTTTAATTCGGGATACCATGCTAACGTTGGGATATATTCTTCGCTTTTAACAAAAGATGATGTTGTTTTTGCGGATAAATTAAATCATGCAAGCATAATTGACGGGATAAGGCTTTCAGGGGCAAAGCTCATTCCGTTTAATCATGCCGATTATTTTGACCTTGAAATAAAGCTTGAAAAATACAGGAAAACAGGAAAAAATTCCATAATATGTTCTGAAAGCCTTTTTAGCATGGACGGTGATTTTGCCCGTATAGAAGAACTTGTGCGGTTAAAAGAAAAATATAATTCCATTTTAATTATAGATGAAGCGCATGCTTTTGGCGTGTTTGAGGGCGGATATTCAAGAAATATAAGCGGGGTTGACCTTGTAATGGGAACATTCGGCAAAGCAGCAGGTTCTTACGGCGCTTTTGCGGCAGGAAATTCCGTTTTAATTGAATATTTGATAAATTTTGCGCGTTCTTTTATATTTTCAACTTCTCTGCCTGAAATTTCGGTTGCGTTTTCAAAATATGTTCTTGAAAATTATCTTTCTAAAGGGGTTTTACAAAAAAAATTATTTGAAATAACAAATTACGCGCATGAAATATTGGCTGATTATAAAATTTTAGGCAATTCCTATATTATTCCTTTAATTTTAGGCGAAAATTCAGCAGCTGAAAATTTTTCACAGCGCCTTATTGAAAACGGATTTTACATTCTTCCCATAAGATATCCGACCGTAAAAAGAAACAGTGCCAGAATAAGAATTTCGCTAAATCCGCTTATTACAAAAGACGAGATTGATGATTTGTACAAAGTTATTGCGGGTTAATCAACCGCATAGGGCGCTGTTATGATTTATATAAGATTTCTCGCAAACTCATAGACTAAAGGCAGTTTTTAAGATATAATACATTCGTTTTAAGGGAGAAAATAAAATGCAGCAGGAAATGAAAAAATTCACCACAATACAACTGTTAAATTTTTGCCTCGGGTTTTTCGGGCTTCAATTTGCATGGCAGATGAGAATAATTCTTTCAGGTCCTGTTACCGAATCTTTAGGCGCAAGCCCTTTTCTGTTCGGGATAATCTGGCTTGCAGGCCCTGTAACGGGGATAGTTGTTCAGCCTATTATAGGCGCCCTTTCTGACCGCACGCAAACCCCCATAGGAAGGCGCGTTCCATATCTTATAGGCGGGGCGCTGCTTGCTGCGATAGGGCTTGTTATTCTTCCTAACAGCGGAAATATTGCTTCGGTATTTGAAGGCGCGCCGGTTTGGCTCGGGCTATTAATTGCAGCAATAATGATATGGGTAATAGATGCCTGCGTTAATGCGGCGCAAGGGCCTTACAGGGCTTTAATTCCTGACAATATGCCAAAAGAACAGCATGCTGTTGCAAATTCTTTTTTAAGTTTTGCAATAGGGCTTGGCTCTGTAATTGCCGCAGGAACTGCACCTTTTTTAAAGCATGTTTTTAATTATCAAATGTCAAACGCTGCACAATTTTATATGGCAGCTATTGCCTTTCTTCTTGCAATGATTTGGACTTGTATCACTATAAAAGAAAGAAAAATTGCCCCCGTTGAAAAAACAGAAAAAAATGCTTCGTTTATGGAAACATTAAAAGAATTTTTCGCTATGTCGGGCGAAGTTTCTAAAATATGCACGGTTCAATTTTTTGCATGGATCGGGCTTATGAGCATGATGATATTTTTTACGCAGTATTCTGTTCATACAATTTATCAGGTGCCGGATTTAGCGGGGGCGGATTCTTTAATAAAAACAGCGTATGAAAATCTAAACGCAGAGGGAACTAATTTTTCTTCAATATGCTTTGCAATTTTTAATCTTGTCTGTTTCATTGTTGCTATTCCGATAGGCAAACTTGCAGATAAATTCGGCAATAAATACGTGCATATTGTTTCGCTTGTAAGTATGGCACTTGCTTATTTCGTTATGGCATTTACAACGGATAAAGTTTTAGTTGCGTGCGCAATGGGGCTTGCAGGTATAGGCTGGTCAAGCACGCTTGCACTGCCTTTTGCAATGCTTTCAAAATATATAAAGCCCGGGACTGAAGGCTCTATTATGGGAGTATTTAATATATTTATCGCAGCGCCGCAGGTTCTTGTGTGTACAATTTTAGCAAAATTTATAGATATGTCTAAAATAACTCTTGAAGGCGGGCTTTCAAACAATCACTGGGAATATGCCTTTATAGTAGGTGCTGTTATGCTTCTTTTATCGGCATTTACAACAGCCTTAATAAAAGAAAAAGACTAATTTTTGCCCGAAATCCATAAAGGAAAGCATTTTCCGAAGGAGTTATCCGAATAGTTCATAGTGCGGGTAAACCTCATATAAATAATATTTAATTGCGCGTTGCGCCGTTTTTAATAAATTTGGAGAATACTACAGGGCAATGCAAAGGTATTCAGGTTATGTGGTGCAGATATTTTTATTTGCACTTGCCGTTTCCATCCATTTTTAACCCCGAACAATGCATATAATTCATATTTTCATGTCTTATAATCCATGCGGTGCAGCCGCGGCCGTTATTAGTCAAAGAACTGTTTGAAATATCGCAATAACCGTCATCAAACTCGCAAATTGTACCCGTAAAGCCTTGAGGGATTACTTTTGTAATTCCTTTTTCCGAATCGTAAAGCATTTTAAAATAAAAATAATCTTTGCCTACTGTATATGAACTTTTATTTTCAGAATAATAAACTATGTCTATGCCGTCTGATTTTATGTTGCTATTAACATAACCCATATTAAAAAATGAGCCGTCAGGAAGCAGAATTTTAATCATGCTGTCACTATAGTCGGACTTATTATAATTTCCTATATTTACTCCCCCGAGGGAATTAACAGTATAGAAGTCATAATTTGCAAAAATATCTTTAGTGGATGAAACTGTGCCATTCATATAATTTGACATTATGGTTACAAAATCATTTTGACCTTGCCTGTCATAAATTATATTGCCATTTTCATCTTTTTTTCCTGTATTTGTAACCGAAAGCCCCCAATCAATCACAGGACCTAAATCATATTCAGCTTGAATAAGCGCGTTAGTTAAAATGGAGTAAGCTTTTTTAACCTTTACAACCGTTGCCTTTTCTCTGCTGTTAGCAATTACCGTTGGTATGGTCATAGCGGCAACAACACCTATTATGGCAAGGGTGATGAGTGTTTCGGCAAGGGTGAAGGCAGGGAAAAAATTAACATTGCGCTTTTGATTATTGCATGTTTTAGTCAGTGCAAAAGTGCTGCATAAAAAATTAAAA
>JAJQDG010000228.1 GCA_021202305.1 Candidatus Gastranaerophilales bacterium | reverse complement strand
ATTTTCTTTTACGCCCAAATATTTTAATAAAAACCTTGTAAAAGCGGTTTTTCCGGCGCCAATTTCGCCGTAAAGAAGAATAAAAGCTCCTTTTTCTTTAATGTTTTCACCCAATAAACAGGCAAGAAGATTTGTTTGTTCCAAATTTTCTATTCTCATAAGCCAATTTTAACATAAATACACAAAACCTAAAGCAAAAAGAGATTTGTGCCGACATATAAATCGAAGGATGACGAAGTTAAAAAAAGGAGAAACCTGAATGGAAAACCGCGATTTTGACCCTGAATTTTCGGAGTATAATCCGATTTTTGCGGAATTAAAAAATTTGAAGGAAAATCAACTTAAAAGGGAAGATGTAAACTTTATTTCAAGTTTTATAAAAAAGCTGATGACGCCCGTTTTTATTCCTGAAGAATAAAATTTGGCACAGAGGGTATTTATCTGCTAAAATTAAGTGTATGATAGATACTCACTCACATATTGACATGTTAAAAAATCCGCCGCTTGCGATAAAAGAATCCAAAGAGGCGGGGGTTGATGTTATTATTGTGCCTTCATCTTCACCGGATAATTTCGGCGCGGTGTTGAACCTTGCAAATTCGTATCCTATGCTTTTCGGCGCGCTTGGAGTGCATCCTGAAGACGTTTTAAAATATGAAGAAAATACGCCTAAAGATATTTATAATCTTGTAAGCCAAAATCCTAAAGTTATTGCCATAGGTGAAATCGGGCTTGATTATTATTGGGACAGAACCAATATAAAAAAGCAAACGGAAATTTTTAAAAGCCAGCTTGAAATTGCGCTTTGTCTGGATTTGCCGGTTTTAATCCATGATAGAGAAGCCCATGAAGATACCTTTAATATTATGAAGGGATTAAATATTAAAAAAGCCGTAATGCACTGTTTTTCAGGGAGCATTGATTTTGCGCAAAAGTGTATAAATGAAGGGTGGCTTCTTGGAATAGGCGGGGTTTTAACTTTTAAAAATTCAAAAAAAATAAAAGAGGTTGTGAAATCCGTGCCGCTTGAATCGATTGTTCTTGAAACAGATGCGCCCTATCTCACGCCGCACCCCTTTAGAGGGGAAGAAAATTCGCCCAAATATTTAAAATTTATTGCAAAAGAAATTGCAAATCTTAAAGATACTACAACAGAACATGTGGATATTGTTACAACACAAACTGCAAAAAATTTTTTCAACATAAAAGGAGATGAATAATGGCCCAGCAATTTAATTCAAAGCAAAAATCAAAAGTGGCGCTTATAATTTTTGTAAAAGGTTCAATTGCCCCTATTGTGCTTTATTTGGATGAACCTAATAAGGTATATGAAAACGTACAGGGCATTATAAGAAGTCCGCAGCCGCCTAAATTTTTTGAAATTGAGGCAAACGGACCTATTAAAAAAGTAACTTTTGTTACAGCGGAAGTTACGGGCTGCGCCCTGCAAGAGGAAATTCTTTTCGGCAAATAATGAAAAAACGTCTTGATTTAATACTTTTTGAAAACGGTTTTTTTGAAACAAAAAATGCGGCAGCATCTGCAATTTTAGCGGGAGATGTTAAAATAGGAGGAACTTCAGCTTTAAAGGCAGGCGCGCTTTATAATCCGGACATTCTTTTTAAGCCTCCGTTTGAAGTAGAAATTAAAAAAGCGCCTTACGTTTCCAGAGGCGGATTTAAATTAAAAAAAGCCCTCGACGAGTTTAAAATAGACTTAAAAGATAAAATATGTATTGATCTGGGTGCTTCTACCGGCGGTTTTACGGATTGTATGCTTCAAGCAGGCGCAAAAAAAGTGTGGGCGGTTGATGTAGGATGCAACCAGCTGGCATGGAAATTAAAACAGGATAAAAGGGTTGTATCTGTTGAAAAAACAAATGTTAAAACGTGCCTTTTTGAAGATATTTTTAAAGTAAAAACCCTTCCCCGCGACGAAATGCCTGAATTTATGAGCATGGATTTATCTTTTATTTCAATTAAAAAAGTGCTTCAGAATATTCTCCCTTTTGTAAAAACAGGCGCACTTATGGTTTTTTTAATAAAGCCCCAATTTGAAGCAGAAAGAAATGAAATTCAAAAAGGCGGTGTTGTAAGAGATGAAAAAATACATAAAAGAATAATTGAAGAAATAAAAACTTTTGCAAAAAGTATGGATTTAATAACAATAGGTGTGGTAAAATCACCAATACAGGGGGCAAAACAGGGAAATATCGAGTATCTGATTTGTCTTAAAAAAGGAGAAAATGGTGCCTACTATAGTTGAAACCGTTGAAACAATATCAAAAACAATGGATGAGCTTATTGATTTTCTTGTAGCAGATGAGTTTTTATCCGTTGAATTTGAAAATTATCTTGCAAAAAACAACATCCAAATTGAAAAAGAAGCCGAGTTAAACGATATTTTGATTGATTATATCATAGAAGGGCGTATTTCAAACGGAAAAAACGTCTTGGACTATTTTATTTCAAAAAATCCTGAGTGTGCAAGAGAAACGATTTTATCAATTAAAAAAAGTTTTGTTTCCGTTTTTAAAATTAACAAAATAACTAAAAATTCTTATTCCGTAACCTGTCTTGCATCAGGCAAAGAGTATACTCTTTTGCCGCTCGTTAAAACAACTTCCCTGCGCGGGATAGGTATTTATGATTTCATTAAGGCAAGAATAATTCAAATCGGCGGGAATTTTTATTTACTTGAAATATTTGAAGTTATAAATTCCTGTATGGAATATAATGCAAACGTTGAAACCGTAAGTGCAATAATTAAAAATCCCGATATCGCAAAACTGCCCGCGGGTTTTGAAAAACAGATTTTAAGTTTTGCGGTTGATTTTGAAGAATGTTTCAAAAATGATGAAGTTATAGTTTCAAATAAAGATATAGATAAGCTTTTAGACGATTTTTATCTTTTTCATACGGGTAAAATTGACGAAGTGAATTTTGTTCCTTGCGTATCTGATTTAGAATACTTTGAACCCGAAGAATTTAAAAAAGGGTTTTTATACAATACCAAAACGGGCTTTGCGCCTTCCGATAAAAAATATGACATAGGAATTTTCAGCGATAAATCGCGCGGGCTTTTTGTTATACCCTTTTTAGGCACATTAAACGCAATTTTAGAAGGTAAAACCGTTTTAAATGAAAAAGATTGTCTGATGTTCTTTTTGACTTCAAATAAAATCCCGAAAAGCCTTTTAATAAAAAAAGGAATTCCGCTTCTAAATGCGCTGAATCGCATTTTGAATGCAAATTTTTCAAATATTGAAGAAATCATTGCACTTTATAAAGAAGCGGATAATTTTTCGCCGATAAATATTTTATACAGTTCTCAAATTTTTTCTAAAGTACTCGGATATAAAGAGATAAAAGAAGTCAAAACTATAGGCAGAAATGATTTATGCCCGTGCGGCAGCGGGAAAAAATATAAAAAATGCTGTTTAATAAACAAAGGAGGATAAATTATGAAAAAGAAAATTGTACCTGTTTTAATTGCTATATTGACCGTAAGTTTAATAAATACTGGACTATTAGCATTTTTAGCATTTGATAAATTTGACGGTGTACCGGCAAATAAAAAGCCCGTTGTAATTTCAAAAGATTACGACAAAGGGCAGACTATGGAAAAAGCTCTGGCAACCGGAAAACCGATTATAGTTTGGTTTTATACGGATTGGTGCGGTTTTTGCCAAAAACTTGCTCCGACATTTAAAAAGGTTACAAAAAGTTCGGAAATTAAAAATAAATTTGCAGTTGCTTATGTAAATTGCGAAAATCCCGAGAATAAAAAACTTATGGAAGAATATAATGTTGAAGGATATCCGACTGTATACCTTGTAAACGGAGAGAAAAAAGAGCTTGTTTCATCACTGAATTTGTTTGCAAGAGATGCAAAAGACAGCCTTAAAAGCCTGTTTTTGGCATTTTTAAGATGATGTTACGAATTAAATAATCCCCCTTTTTAAGAAAGGGGGATTATTCTAAACAGTTATCTTTAAAAATTCATCAGTCCTTTAAATCACACTTTAATAGCTTTAATTTTTTCAATTATACCGGTGCATAGCCCGACGAGTGCATTTTGGTAAGAAAGGCATTTGTCTTTTGTTTTTGCTTCAAATCTTAAAGTAAAAACAGGCTCGGTGTTAGATTGACGGATAAGCGCAAAGCCGTCATCAAAAACAAATCTCAAACCGTCTATTTTAATTATTTCTTTTATTTTTTCACCAAAAGTTTCATCGCAGGTAATTTCGGCTATATTTTCCAAGACTGCTGTTTTAAAGTTATTAGGACAATTCAGCCTTATTTCATCTGAAACCGAAACTTTTTCAAACGGCAAAAGAAGCTCTTTTAATTTAAAATCAGAATTCTTTTTTTTGTTTTTTGCAAAAATTTCAATCAGCCTGCAGCCTGCATAAATTGCATCATCAAAGCCAAAATAACGGTCTTTAAAGAAAATATGCCCGCTCATTTCCCCTGCAAGCAAGGCGCCTGTTTCGCGCATTTTTGCTTTAATATAGCCATGACCTGTTTTGCACATGATTGCATTTGCGCCTAATTTTTCAATTTCGTCATACAATACTTGAGAACATTTAACCTCTGAAACTATTGAGGGCGTTTCGCCGTGGATTTTTAAATCATTAATAAGGTCTTTAGCGTATATTAAAAGAAGTTTATCCCCCGTTATCATCCTGCCTTCATTATCAACAACACCTATTCTGTCAGAATCCCCGTCAAATGCAATTCCAAAATCGGCGTTTTCCTCAACAACTTTTTTCTTTAAACTTTCAAGCGTTGCCTCTACACTGGGGTTTGGATGATGATTGGGAAAATTTCCATCGGGTTCCGTAAAAAGTTCAATAACTTCTGCACCCAGCCTTCTGTATAATTCAGGCGCTACAAGTCCGGCTGTTGCGTTTGCACAATCAGTAACAATTTTTACACCTTCAACATGGCTTGAAGAAAGCAGTTTTTCCATATACATGTTAATTATATCGGGTTTTTTTACCCACCCTTTTTTATAATAACTGTATCTTCCCTCTCTGCTTAAATCAAAAACTTCGCGTGTTTTTTCTTTTAATTCAATAAAATCGTCTTCATCAAGACTTGCCTTATTGAATGTTATTTTCAAACCGTTATATTCGCTCGGGTTGTGCGAAGCTGTTACAATAAATGCTCCTGTTATTTTTGAGCCTTCAAGATACTCATCATCAAACATTGCATATTCGCCAAAATATCCTACGGGCGTAGGCGCCATATCAATATCAAAAACGTTTGCCCCCGCAGTTGTAAGCCCTTCTATGACGGCATTTTTTAATTCCGGTGAATGAAGCCTTGCATCCATGCACACAACAAAACACATTTTGTCCGGCTTTCTTGAAACTCCGGCTTTTGTTAATTTTTGGCTTACCCATTTAACATATCCGCGTGCCGTGTGAAAAAATAGTTCAGAGTTCACTTCTGAAGGGAAAATACCCCTGATATCGTTCTTGCCGAACGCTGTTAAGTTCAAATTTTCCTGCACTGATACAAAATCCCCCATATTTGTTTTAATAATTATATTACAAATTTGATAAGAAGTAGAGTTGTTTAAAAAATATTGTATAATAAGTAATTATGAGCAATATAGTTATAACAAAAGAACAGTTTGAAAATCTTGTAAAAATGTCCGGAATTGAGGCAGAGTCTGATTGTGCCACGGAAGAAATTATTTCAAAGGCGCTTATTGAAATAGAAAGAAAGCTTAATTTTTTCAGTTATCCGGTCAGTTTTTTTACGGCAGAAAATTTACATGTTTTAATAGTTGATGATATGGAGCTTTCCATTTATCAATTGACTTCCATGCTAAAAAAAATCGGCACAGATGTTTGCGTTGCAAGAACAAAAGAAGAAGCTGTGTCGGAGCTGAAGAAAAAGCATTTTGATTATGTTGTTGTAGATCTTTTTCTTCCCGATTCAAAAGATGGTTTTGAGCTTATAAGTATCGCAAATTCAATTCGTTCAACCCAAAATAAAGATTTTAAAATTCTTGTAGTATCAGGAACCGATGATGCAACAATGATTCAAGAATGTTACAACGCAGGAATTGATGAATTTATAGCAAAACAGCCAAACTGGCATCAGGATATAATGAAATTTATTTCAGATACCGTTGTAAAAGCAACCAGTGAAGAATATCAAAAATATTATATAAATGATGATATTTGCGTACTTACAATTCATAAAATCAATAATGAAACATATATTGCAAACATCCTTAAAGAAGTAAACGCAAATGTCCTGACAGGAAAACCAAACATAATTCTTGATATGGAGCATATTAAAATATTTTCCGATAAATTTGCAACCGTATTTGCGCAGGTATACAAAACGGCAAGTCAGGCAGGCGGAAATTTTGTTATAGTTAAGCCTTCCAACGATATTTTGAACGCTTTGCAATACGTATTTTTAAATAATATCATTAAAACGTTTTATACAATTGAAGATGCCGTTAAATATATAGACCAGCTAAGATAACAGACAGATTTAAGTACGGAAAGGCTTTAGGAACTTTAATAACGGTTAAATATTTTGAATATCTGTTTCATTAACATTCATTTCTTTTAAAAGTTCCGCAAAGCTTGTGTAATATTCACCCAGAGTATCTTGATATCCGAGCATAAGTTCAAGATAGAGCCTTTTTGATACAAGAAAGGTTGTAAAATCAATTTTTTTGTTTTCCAAATTTTCTTTTGATATTTTAATAAGCTCATTTGAATCAGGCAAGAGC
>JAJQDG010000105.1 GCA_021202305.1 Candidatus Gastranaerophilales bacterium | reverse complement strand
CATTTATTTTGTAAATATATGCCTTATTTTGAGTTCTTGAAATTGCCGCAATTTTTTTATGCCCCAAAATAAGTGAAGATAAATTTGGAACGTTTGCAATTTTTTTAATGGAATACTCGTTGTCGGATAAATCCATAAGATAAATATTTTCATTATTCTTATCGCTGAACGCAAGCAGTTTATCTTCGCCGGAAACGGAAATTTTATCCGGAGTTCTGTCCAGTTTAATTGTTTTTTGCAATGAAGCCGAATTTAAGTCAACAAGGTAAATGGCGCCTGCTTTTGCCGAAGTAACATAGGCTGTTTGCGTTGTTTTGTCAAGGTCGGCATCGGTCGGGATATTGTCAAAATCAATTTTAGTTAAAACCCTTTCATTAACAAGGTCGATAATTTCTGCAGTTTTAGAGCCGAAATACATACAAAGCGCATATTTTGTTAAAGGGGATGTAATAATTTTATTCGGCAGGCCGTTCAATTTGATTTCATAAAGGGGCTTGCTCCCGCCTTTGTCATATACAAGGACAAATTTTGACTTGTTATTGACAAAAAAAGCTTTTGTGTTTTTCATTTGATTAATGGGTACAATGTCCGCACCTGAATCATCTTCATCTGCGCCAAGCGTAGTATCGCTTGTTGTAATTGTCAGGTTATCGCCTCTGTTTGGAATAAGAAGATCGCCCATAATTATTTTTAAACTTTCGGGAATTTTTAACCCCGTAGGTACAAGCATATCTTGAGGCATTACGCCGAGTTTTACCTTATCGGGAAGATTTTCATTTTTAGTTATTGTATAATTGCCTTTTGAATCTTTAAAAAGCTTCATAAGTACAAAATTGTTGTTAAAAATAACAACCTCGGGAAGATTTTTTAGTGTTTTCCCCGCAGGATATGTATATTCAACGGAAATATTATCAACATTGCTGCGATTAGCCGGATACAAAGGGATATACATATTTGAATTATCAAGAATTATGACGGAATCAAACCTTTGAGTTGCTTTTGGAAGCTGATTTTGAATATATGCCCACAAATTATCGGGAAGTTTTGAAGCATAGGCGCCGTTGCAAATTGTTATTAATAGAACTAAAATCAAAAATGATTTTTTCATTTTTATCCCCTATTTAAAAGCTGTTTTTACTCTGTCCATAATACTTTCAGGCGCAGAGTTTTTACTTAAATCAAAAAGCTGTTGATACAGTTTTTCTTCTTCTTTTGAAAGTTTTTTAGGCGTTTTAATTTTTATTGTAACATAATGATTGCCCCTTTGTCCTTCCTTGCCGAGATATGGTACACCCCTTCCTTTTATAAGAATTTTTTCCAGGTCATCAGTTCCTTTTGGAACAGTGATTTTTTCTTTGCCGTCTATTGTATCTATTATAACTTCATCCCCCAGAACTGCCTGAGGCATTGAAATTTCAAGAATTGTATGAATGTCTACGCCGTCTCTTATGAAATCTTTGCTTTCTTTTACATATAGCACAAAATAAAGGTCGCCCGCTTCACCGCCGTTTTTGCCGGCATTGCCTTCATGCGAATAGCGTATTCTTGAGCCTGTGTCAACACCTTTTGGTATTTTGATTTTTACTGTTTTTTCTTTCTTGACAGCTCCCCTGCCTTTACATATTTTACATGTGGCAGAAGGGTCAACACCGGTGCCGTTACAGGAAGGGCAAGTTGTAACGGATGTGAAATTACCTAAGATTGTTCTTGTATTTTGCTGTACTCTGCCCTGCCCGTTACAGGTTCTGCAAGATACATTTTTTGCATTTTTATCCTTGCCTGTCCCCATGCATTCCATGCATTCTTCAAGGTGAGAAATTTTTATTTCTTTTTCGGCGCCGAAAATCGCTTCCATAAAATCAATCTGGATATCCATGCGCAAATCATCGCCGTCCATGGGGGCATTAGGGTTATGCCTGCTTGAAAAACCGCCTCCGCCGCCAAAGAACGCTTCAAAAATATCATTTAAACCGCCAAAACCAAATTCAAAAGGCCCGCCCTGACTGTAGCCCGCACTTTTGAGTCCGTCCTCGCCGTATCTGTCGTATAATTCACGTTTTTCATCATCCGAAAGCGTTTCATACGCCTTCCCGAGTTCTTTAAATTTTTCCTCGGCATCCGGTGCTTTATTGACGTCAGGATGCAATTGACGCGCTTTTTTTCTAAATGCGGATTTTATTTCATCTTTAGTGGCGTTTTTTTCTACGCCCAATATTTCGTAATAATCCATTACTCTTTTTTATCTTCCTCTTTTTCTGATGCAACATTTACCATTGCCGGTCTTAAAACCATATCGTACAATTTATATCCCGCCTGCAATTCTTTGATGACATAATTAGGTTCAACTTCATCAGTTTGTGTTTGCATAACAGCCTCCATTGTGGCAGGGTCAAATTCTTTTCCTTCGGCTTCAATTTTTGTTAAACCTATTTTGTTTAAAACGTCATTCAACTGTTTTGTGCAGATAGAACAGCTTTCTTTAATTGAATTTATATCTTCCGATTTTTCTATTGAATCTGCCGCTCTTGAAAATGTATCAAGCACGGGTATAATTTTTTGCAGTGTTTCTTTTGCACCGTATTTAATTAAACTTTCGCGTTCTTGAAGCTGGCGTTTTCTGTAATTATCAAAATCTGCCGCAAGGCGTATGTATTTATTATTAATATCTTCAATTTCTTTTTTTAATTTATCTTCATCCGGTACATCATTAATGTCCGGTTCGTTTTCTTCCTGAGTTTCCGTTTCTACAAAAGGATTTGCGGTATTTTCAATATTTTCAGTCATAGGCAATAACTCCCTTACATAACACCAACATTATATATTGTGAAGATTTTTTGTCTATGCGCCATTGGTTGATTTAAGCTTCAATATTTTGGCCTTTGTAAATAAATGTAACAAGATAAACTGTTTTTTTATAAAGTTTTTAAAGATTTTGCCGAAATAAGTAGTATAGAGAACTAAAGGGGGTAAATCCAATGGGATTTGCAGCAAGTCAAGCAAGATTTTTATCATTAACGGCAAGATTATCGGACAACGAATATGAAGCCCAGCAAATTTCACAGGAACGCGTTGCTCTGAATAATCAAATGGCTTTATATGCTGATGAATATGAAACAGCAACAAGCAACAAAGTTATGATTGCAACCGTCTTTAATGATAACGGCACAACTGAATCAAACGTAACTCTTTCATACAGCGTTATAACCGGTGATTACCTGAACGGGGGTTTAGGTATGAACCTTGTTACTTCAAGCGGACTTATTGTTGTTTCATCGGAAGAAGAAATGAACGCCCAGATTGAAGCCTCCGATGGTGAACTTACGATAGCGGATTTTTATGTATACGAAGATGTAACAGACACTTCGGTTCTTCAAAGAAACCTGGAAGAAGGAAACTTTTATATTGCTGCAAGCAAAAATGAAGAAACAGGTGATTGGGATACAAAGAGCATTGATTCATTAAATAATGTTACAACAACCTATGATACAACTGATGATGCCGCTGCAAAAGCAACTTATGATAAAAGAATAACAGCCGCAGAAGCAAAAGATGCCAGCCTTGAATTAAGGCTTGATCAGCTTGAAACATCCCATAATGCAATTGAAACAGAAATGGATTCGGTTCAAAACGTTATTGATAAAAATATAGAAAGCAGCTTTGAAACTTTTGGCTAAAATAAGGGATAATTTGAAAATCCTTTAGATTGAATATATAATAAAAGCCTTTTCAAAATGAAAAGGCTTTTTAGTTACAATAAGAGAGCCTGTTTAAGACTCTCCGTTCAAAATTTTATGCTGCGTAAAAAATCTTATGGTCGTCAGGATTGTTTGTGCCGCCAAGCCCGTTTTCAAACCCTGCGCGTTTTGAAGCACCTATCATTGAAACTTCATTAATATCTTCACCTGCACTTGTTGTTTTAGGCTGAGTTGTACCTGTGCCTGAAGTACCATAAGCGCCGTATGCGCCATAGGTGCTTCCGCCGCCTATAACGGACGGATCTGTATATGATGAACCTATTGCGAATGGATTGCTCATAAAATATCCTTTTTTATCCTTTACATGTAAATAAAAACATTTTGTCCTTCAAAATTTCGCAGCTTGTTACAAAAGTTTACATAAAATTTTAAAAAATTAAACCCTCACTCCGCCCGAATAAACAGTTTATACGGGGGATATTTGAGGGTTTAATAATTTTTGTATATCCGGAGTTATCAACTTGCCCTGTTTGTGTGCGGCAACTCAAGTTTAATATTTTGTTTTACATGTCTGCATATATCAACGGTATATACTTAGATGCAAGAGAGGCAAGTTCATCCATAATTTCTCCATTTGTAGTTGGCGCATATTCAGTGTCATCCGGGGTTGAAGCAATATAATCTGAATCACCCTCGTCATTAGCCATGGAACTATAACCGCTATTTACATAATGGGCTGAAACAAATTGCCCGTCATCATCATAAGCATATGTATGTGTGGAATTCTGACCGCCTTCATACTGGATTGAACTGGAAATTAATTGACCATCTTCATTATATGTATATGATTCAGTTGGGTTCAGGAGACATTCTCCAACGTACTCAAGACCGTTTTGGTTAATTTCACCGGTTGTGGTTTTCTTTATTACTCTTTGTTCATCGTCATATTCATATGTTACAACAACGGTTTGTTCAACTTCCTTAAATATTAGCTCGCCGTTGTCATCATAGCCATCTATAACCGTAACAATTGAAGTTGTTGATTCACTCTGGAGTGTGCCGTCCGCATTATATGTTTTAACTATTGTACTGCCATCAGAAGTTTGATAAGTAATTGTTGAGATATTGTTATCTTCATCATAAGTTACAGATTCATTTATAGATACCTTGTTTCCGCCGGGATCACCGCCAACACCGTTTAATTCAGTAATTAAGCCTTCATCGTTATATTCGGCATCGCCAACTGTTACTGTTCCCCCATTTGCTTCATACGTTTTAACGACATCTTTAATTTCTTCAATTTCATTTTTGTCGGCGCCGCTGCCGCTCATGGCTCTTACATAGGCTGACAGCTCTATTGAACTTTGTTTTTTAAGGTCATCCTGAATTTCTTTCTGGTTTTTAGGGGCGGATTCTACCTCAATTTCGCTCAGGCTGTCACCTGTAAGTTCGCTGCCATCCGGATTTATGACCTTAGTTAAGTTACCTTCCGAATCGTACTCATATTTAGTTGTTTCATTTTTATATTCTGAAAGCGTTTTTACTGTGCTGCCATCAGCGCCGGTTAAATATTCATAAATTGGAATTTTAACGGAAAGCTCTGTCAGGCTGCCGTTTGAATTGTATTTCTTTGTTGTAGTGGTATCTGTTCCTTCGCAATAATAGGTTATTTCAGATAGATTACCGTCCTCGTCAAATGTGTAGTTTCCATCAACGCTGACGCTTGCTTCTTCTTCTTCGCCATTTTTGTCAGTAATTGTGCCTGTGCTTGCTGCCGTCATTGAACGGGAACTTGTGCTTGCAATGTTCCAGCTTGTTATTTTAGATGTAACACCGGAAACGTTGTCAGATTCATATTCTTCATTTGCATTCAATCCGGCACCTTCTTTTAATATGGCAAGGGCATCAGATACAGAAACGGTTTTATCGCCATTAACATATGCTTGCAGAATGGCAAGAGCCGCTGTTTGCATACTTTCTTCGGTTGAGGCGGGTTCTTGTGTTGTTTCGCTATTACCGCTTGAATTTGAAGTTGTATAGAAAGATTCAAATGCATCAAGCGCCATTGAACTCAATGTTTCTGTTGCGGCATTTATACCTTCGCTTGTTGAGTAGTCAAACACCACATCGCCTTTTACATATTCTTCTGTTTTTGTCTGCCCGCTTGCGCAATCTTTAATTGTAACCGAAGCTACACTTCCATCATCGTTATAGCTTATTTTAAATCTATAGAGGTTTTAATTGTTTCGCCGGTTTTAGAGTCAACTGCCTTATATCCTGCCGTGTATGCCACTATTTTTCCGCCATCCGTAGCATATCCGTCGCCTGTTTTTTTAATGCTGCTCTCATCAACAACAACGCTGTTATCTTCATCATCAACCAGTTCGGTTTCAGAAAAATCGAGAGAATCTGTTTCATCGGCTGATGTTGATGAACCTGTAGTTGAATAATACGAATATTCATTATTTGAAACTGAATTAACCGACATAATTATAAATCCATCCTTTCGTATATCGCCCGCGGTTAAAATAACGTCAAAAAGAAAATAACTTTAATTAAATTATTGAATGAGTCTGTAAAAAAATGAAGAAAAAACTCAAATAAAGCAATATTCCGAAAAATTTGCATTTACAAATCTTGATAATACCTTCCCAAACCCTTATAATTTCTGTGTTTTTTAAAATTTCGAAGTTTTTTGAAAATCGGTATTTTGTATCACACATGGTTTTAAAGGATAAATCTTCAATAATATTCGATAACCTATCTCCGCCATTGGAATAAAGCTTATTCCGGTACTTGTTGATCGTTTCGTCCTGCGGCTAAGATAGCATCTTTTGCCCCCTTGAGTTTCACTCCGGCTTTCTTTATTACGGCAGATTTTTAAAATAATCTTTTTCGGTTAGCGCCTTATAGGTGCAGGCTATGCCGTTTACATTGTTTGAGTTTGTTTTTGAACAGTATGTATTTTCATCCGTATAGTGGCTATCGGGATGTCCCATAGGAAGTAGCGCACCTGTTTCAGCGTCTATTTCAAAAGTAAAAAGGTCATGACCCCATTTGTTTGGTTTATTTCCCGCGCCGTTAACATCTACTGAAATAAATAAACGTAAATCTGAAGTAATTGAATTTTCAAAAAATACCATCATACCGTCATTTAATATAAAT
>JAJQDG010000128.1 GCA_021202305.1 Candidatus Gastranaerophilales bacterium | reverse complement strand
ATTCAAAAAAGGTTTCTTTTTTAAGGTCAACTATAAGCCCTAATTGAATTTTCATGCATTCTTCAGTTGATATTTCTCCATTTGCCCATTGCCTTTCAGCCAAAGAAGAATCGCCTTTTGCGAAATTGTTAATAAATGAGTGAATAACATCATGTTTTGAAATTGTACCGTCAAAATCAGAAAAAATATATTCAAATCCTTCAAAAAAACTCACTTATTCATACCTCAGGGCATCTATAGGATTTAAAAGGGATGCTTTATATGCAGGATAAAACCCGAAAACAACGCCTACAAGCGCAGAAAAGCCAAGAGATATGAATATTGAAAATGCGGAAATTTCTGTTGTTAAATCGGTTGATGCGGCAGATACAATTTGAGTTGTTGCAACGCCGGCTACAACGCCTATTAAACCGCCAATAATTGCAAGCATTAAAGCTTCAATTAAAAATTGCTTTCTTATATCTGACGACCTTGCGCCGATTGCCATTCTTATTCCTATTTCGCGTGTTCTTTCCGTAACGGATACAAGCATAATATTCATAATGCCGATACCGCCGACCAGAAGTGAAACAGAAGCGATAGAACCCAAAAGAATTGAAAAAGTTTTAACTGTTGATTTTAATTTTTCCTGAAATTCTGCCGAATTTCTTATTTCAAAATCTTTATCCTGATTTTTGCCTATATTGTGGCGTATTGAAAGAATTTCATTAATGTCGCTTTCGGTTGTATCCATAATATCGGAATCTGTTGTTTTAACAACAATCATATTGACAGTCCCAGGGAAATAAACCCCGAAAACCTTTTTTTGCGCCGTAGTGATTGGAATAAAAGCCAAATCGTCATTATCAAAAGGCCCTGATGAACCTTTTGATTTTAAAACGCCGATTATTCTAAAAGGCACGCCGCCTATTCTTATTACTTTATTAACGGGATTAACATCCCCAAAAAGCTCCGTCGCAACGGTTGAACCTATAATAACGACTTTTGTTGAATTTTTTATATCTTCAGGAATAAAATTGCGCCCTAACAAAAGTTCATAGCTTTTTATTTCCAAATAATTTGCAGTTGTGCCGTATACTGTTGTCGACCAGTTTTGATTGCCGTATATAACCTGCTTATTTTCATTAGAAACCGGTGCCACTGCCTGCGCGCCGCGCGCCAATTTTGACAACGATTCTGCATCTTTCAATGTTAATGACGGCTTAGAGCCTGCCCCCTGCCGCACGCCGCCTTGATTTGCAGAAGCAGAGCGTATGGTTAAAAGGTTAGAACCCATTGATTCCATATCTTTTGTAACTTTTGTGCTTGCGCCGGTTCCTATTGCAAGCATAACAATTACGGCGGCAACGCCTATAATTATACCTAAACTTGTAAGACTGGAGCGCATTTTATTTGTTTTAAGCGATACGAGTGCTATTTTAAACGTTGATTTAAAATCTATCATTTTTTTCTCCGGAATTATTCAGTTTTTGTATTTTGGCGTGTCGGATTTTCATTTTGCATATCTGAAATAATTTTGCCGTCTCTAAATCTTACAACACGTTTGCAATATCCTGCAATATCATCTTCATGGGTAACTATTACGAGAGTTTTTTTATATTTTTCGTTCAACTCAACAAAAAAATTCATAACATCAACGCTTGTTTTTGTATCAAGGTTGCCTGTCGGTTCATCTGCCAGTATAACAGGGGCATCATTTACAATTGCGCGGGCAATTGCAACCCTTTGCTGCTGCCCGCCCGACATTTGATTGGGGTGGTGGCCTGCGCGTTTTTCAAGCCCGACAATTTTTAGGGCTTCCATTGCTTTTTCGTGCCTTGTAACAGGGTCAATGCCTTTATATACCATGGGCAGTTCTACATTTTCTACGGCGGATGTTTTTGAAATTAAATTGAATCCTTGAAAAACGAACCCGAGTTTTAAATTTCTAATTTCTGCAAGTTCATCAGAATTCATTGTTTCAACGCTGACACCGTCTAAATAATATTCACCAGAAGTCGGCTTATCAAGACACCCTACCATATTCATAAAAGTAGACTTGCCTGAGCCTGACGGCCCCATTATTGCAACCATTTCCCCGTATTCCACTTTAAGGGAAACTCCGTCAAGCGCATTAAATGAAGTATCGCCCGTAGAATAGGTTTTTATTAAATTTTTTGCTTCAATTACTGCCATTTTTTATAAAAACCTCGGGGGGTGTCCGCCTGTATTAGCGGATGAATCTTTTACTTTTTTACCGACTATTACTAAATCGTTTTCTTTTAATTCATCGGTTATGATTTCAGTTTTAGAATCATCTGAAATGCCCGTTTCAACGGTTATTCTTTCCGGTTTATTATTTTTTAATATCCAAATTCCCTGTGTATCGTATTTAACATCTGTGCCTAAAGGTGTAAATTTTAATGCAGGGTTGATTGCCGTCAAGATGTTTTCTTTCTTTTGAACAACAATTGAAACATTGGCTGTCATTCCCGGTTTTAATTTTAAATCTTCATTGTTAACCGAAATTACAACCGTATATGTTACAACATTTGACGTTGTTGTGGAAGAAAGCCTTACTTGATTAACATATCCCTTAAAAGTTTCATCCGGATAGCCGTCTATTGTGTAATCAGCTTCCTGCCCGACAGTTACATTCCCGATATCAGCTTCCGATACGTTTGTTTCGATTTGCATTTTTGTTAAATCTTCGGCAACCGAAAATAATTCAGGAGTTTGATAACTTGAAGCAACCGTTTCGCCCACTTCTATATCTTTTGAAATTATAACTCCGTCAACCGGCGAATATATTTTTGTGTAACCAAGGTTTGATTCTGCGGTTTTATAAGAAGCTTCCGCCTCTTTTATGGAAGCTTTCTGCGCCTTGACACCCGCAAGGTCGGCAAGATATGTTGCTTTTAATTGGTCTACTTCAGATTTTGAAACGTACCCTTTTTGAAGAAGGTTTGAATATCTTTCATACATTAATTTATCATAATTTAATGTTGCTTCAAGCTTTTGCAATTGGGCGCGCGCATTATTTATATTTGCCTTAGATTGGTCAACGCTTGCCTGAAAAAGGGAAGTATCAATTTCGGCTAAAAGCTGCCCTTTTTTAACCGGAGAATTGTAATCAACATAAACTGCCGTTATTTTGCCTGAAACTTGAGAGCCGACAGTTGCGGTTTGCACAGGATTTATTGTACCTGAGGCTTCTATAATTTTTGTTATTGTATCAAGTCTTAAAGGTGCCGTTACGTATCCTTCGCTTGAAGCTCCCTGTTTTTTAATAACAAAAAATATAATTGCAGCCAAAACTAAAACAATTAATATAATTATAATTTTTTTCTTCATTTTACCCCCATTGCAAAGTCTAGATTTGCCCTTGCAATTCCGTATTCATATACAGTATTAATATATTCCTGCTGTGCATTCAGATATTCGCTTCTTGCATCCTGCAATTCGATATAATTGCCGATACCTTCTATATATCTGCCGTCTGCAAGTTCAAAATTTTCTTTCGCGAGTTTAATTCTGTTTAACACGAGAGGAATTTGATTTTCATGGATTTTTGTTTCGCAAAGTGCAAGCTGCACATCATAATAAACTGTTTGATAAATAAGCCTTACATCTTCATTAGCGCTTTCCAGTTCGGCATTTGCCGCGTCTATTTCATATTTTATGCCGACGGGACGGACGGCGGGAATTGATAAATCCGCACCGTAGGAAAGTGAATTTATGTTTGTTGAATCCTGCCTTGTATAGCTGTATCCTGCGTTGGCTGAAAGTTCGGGAAACCATGACCTTTTTGTGTATTTTAAAGATTCTTTGCTTGCATCCTTTAATGCAAGATACGTTTTTAAATCGGGTCTGTTTTCGTTTGCAATTTCAAGAACTTCTTCAAAAGTTTTGTTAACAGGGTCAAGTTTATGATCTTTTACAATTTCATTTTCTTTAATTATCCCTGCAAGCGTTATTTCTTTTAACTCATCTTCATGAAGTTCTTCATGCCCGTGGGAAGTATCGTGACTGTGGATTAACGTAACCGGCGTTACATCATTATAAATATTGAATTTTTCTAAAGGCGCAATTGCATAATCAGGATTATTTGTTACATAAAGAGCCTTATTTAATTTGACCATAGCATCGCAATAATTATCCTGCGCGCTCAATAAATCATACTTTGCATTTGATAAATTGACATCCGCATTTACAAAATCTATTCTGCTTCTGATACCTTCATCAAAATAAGCTTTAATCTGGTCATAATATCTTTCATTTATTTCAACATTTTGAACCTGAACATCGCGGTTTGCTTTTGCAGCAAGAACCCCGTAGTATGCTTCTTTTACATTGTATACGGTTTCAAGCGTTGTATAATCAAGTTCGTATTTTGCAGCCATTAAATTAAATTTTTGCGTATTTATACTTGCGTTTGTTTTGCCAAAGTCATAAATCATCTGCGAAATGGAAGCATCTACCCCAAAATAATGATCAGAGCTTGAATGCGAACCCCTTCTTGTGTTAGAACCGTTGAACCCCGTTCCAACACCGATAGAAGGAGTCCAGGCGGATTTCGCCTGCCCTACGTTTGCTTCCTGAATTTTAATCTGAGCCTTTGCTTTAGCTATATTAGGGGAGTTCCTGAGCGCAATTTCAATGCACTGTTCCAAATTCAAGACATCGCCTTTGTTGATTTCCTGAATGGCAAATGAAGGTAAAACCGTTATTGAAAAGAGCGCAAACGCCGCAAAAACTTTCTTAAACATAGCAAACATTTTATCACGGGCGCATAGATTGTTTATTTACCGATTAAAAAAATACTCTGTTTGTACCAGCACTATTAAAAATTGACTAAAAAAACGGTTTGTTCTAATATTGTTATATGGGTGCAAATAGGACATTTACGGAAACTAAAACTCACGAAGTTACGGTTGACGTTGTAATTTTAACTATTGTAAAAAGCAAATTGAAGGTTCTTTTGCTTAAAAGAACCAATGAACCCTTTAGAGGCAGGTGGTCTATCCCCGGAGGGTTTATCCGGCTTTCTGAAAATCTTGACGATGCTGCGCTCCGCGTCTTGAAAGAAAAAACAAATGTTCAAAATATTTACCTTGAACAGCTTTACACGTTCGGCGACCCTCTGCGTTATCCTAATACAAGGGTTATAACCTGCGCATACTATGCCCTTATCAGAGCAGAAGATATTAATGCGCAAATAACGGAAAATTCGGCAGCATCCGAAATTGAATGGCATAGTGTTGAAAAACTTCCCCCGCTTGCGTTTGACCATAAAGAAATTATTGAATACAGCCTTAAAAGAACACGTGAAAGGCTTGAGCTTTGCCCGATAGCTTTTCAGCTTTTGCCTAAAAAATTTACACTAACCGAATTGCAAAAATCCTACGAGTTAATTTTGAAAAGAACATTAGATAAAAGAAATTTCAGAAAAAAAATGCTTGCGTCAGATATTTTAATAGAATTAAATGAAACTTCAAAAGCCGGTTCAAAACGCCCTGCGGCGCTTTATTCTTTTGATACGATTACGCTTGATTCAAAACGCGGGCACTTTTTTTCATAAAAGGTCGGGGCGTCTTAATTTTGTTCTTAAAATTCTTTGTTCCTGTCTATATTTTTCAATTTCTGCATGGTTTCCGCTTAAAAGTACATCAGGCACTTTCATTCCGCGGTATTCTCTGGGGCGCGTATATTGAGGATGTTCCAAAAGCCCTGAAAGCCCTTCTGAAAATGAATCATTTAAAGGAGAATCGGTTTTATTCAAAACACCTTCTATTTGCCTTGAAACACTGTCTATAATACATAAAGCGCCTAATTCGCCGCCTGTTAAAACGTAATCCCCGAGTGAAATTTCTCTCGGCTTCAAGCCTATTCTTATTCTTTCATCAAAACCCTCATAATGTCCGCAAAGCAGTATAAGCTGTTTTCTTTTGGATAGTTCCGTGCATGTTTTTTGACAATATTTTTCTCCCTGAGGTGTGAGCATTATAAATTCAAAATCATCTGTTTTATCTATATCTTCATACGCTTCAAAAACAGGCGGCGCCATAATTACCATGCCCGATGTACCGCCATAGGGGGTATCATCTGCATGATGATGTTTATCATGGGTATAATTTCTAAAATTTACAGGGTTTACTTGAATTAATTTTTTTTCAATTCCCCTTTTTATAATTGAATAAGAACAGTAATCGTTTATAATTTCAGGAAAAAGAGTTAATACATCAAATCTCATAAAAGCCCCTCTATCGGTTTTATAATGATTTTTTTTGCTTTTATATCAACAATCGGAACCAGTTCCGATACAAAAGGCACCAGTATTAAATTTTCTTTTGTATCGGATTTAATGCAAAGAATATCATTTGCTTTTGACTTTTGAATTTCTTCTACGTGTCCTATAAAATTTTCCTCGTTATCAAAAACGTTTATTCCTATTAAATCATCAATCAGGAATTCATTTTTATCAAGGTTTTTTTCAACGGTTTCTTTTAAAAGATATATATTTTCGCCTTTGTACTCTATAAGTTCATTTATGGAATTAATTTCTTCAAATTTTACTATTGCAAAGTTTTTATGAAATCTTACGTAAGACACTTTAAATTTGGTTTTTGATAAGCCCGCGTATACTTCCTTTACGGATGCAATTAATGCCTGATTGGAAAAACCTATTTTTGCTTCGCCTTTTATGCCGTGAAAATTTAAAATTTTACCTATAGAAATGTATTCCATAAGTAAATTATATCAAAGTTATTATTCTCTGCAAAATATAATCCAAAGGGGGATACCTTAAAAACCCAAAACGCAAAAGCCGGTGCGCGGTAGCCGGCGTAGAGTGTCGGGGCGGTCAGCCCCGACACGGAACGTAACGCCGGCGA
>JAJQDG010000073.1 GCA_021202305.1 Candidatus Gastranaerophilales bacterium | reverse complement strand
TTCTTCTGAGTCTTCTTCTTCAACATGGCAAAATGATAAAAATAAATCAAGAAACAATCTTGTATATGATTTGTACGATAAAATGTACCTTCTTGATGAAGATACGGCAAAACGGGTTGATTATACAAAAAAACTTCTTGATAAGCTTTATGAAAAAGGTGTAACGGAATCAAGACCCGAAGGATATATCAGATTTAAAACTTATCATAAACTTGAAAGAGAAGTTGAATACCTCAAAAATGAAGGTTTCAGCGATGATGAAATTCAAACGATTATGCCCGCATTTACACAGGCAAGAAATGTGAAAAAAAGCGGGCTTAAAGCCTTGAGAAATAACTCGGGACCGTACGGGGAAGATTATGTCAGAAGAATGAAAGAAAAAGGTATTCTATACAATAACACAAAACACGGGGATTATATCTGGTGGCATGAATTATATGCAAATACAAGAGATTTATATAATGCTCTTAAAGGTGCTGAATTTAATGATGATGAAATTAACGAAATTATAGAAGTATATAAAAAGGAAAATGCGTCAGGATACGACCTTACAGGTTTAAAATTTGCAAATGAAGATTTAGCCGTGTATTCAATGGATGAAAAATTAAACAATTGGACTCAGGGTAAAACAAATTGGCTTACAAATTCAACTGCTATTTCTTCCATAGATAATAAAACTCCTTTTGTCGGGGTTTCTCTTGTTCAGGATGACAGGGATGAAACGGTTCCTATTTCTGATTTAAGAGAAGGCGAATGTTTGCATTTTCACCCTTATGAAGAAAACGGAAAAAGACAAACTGAAGTTTATGTTATAAGCTCCGGTACCGCTGCATTAAATGTTGTAAAAAACGGCAAAGTTCAGGTTTTATACTTAAACGAAGGGGATTTAGCCGTAGTGGGAGCCGGAGTTATGCATGAAATTAATTCGGTTAAAGGCGAGTATGAGCATATTGCAGCTCAGGTTCCATCTGCATTTCAATACGGATTTGAATTTAAGTCAACAGACGGAGCGCCAAAGGATTATGACAAAAAGTTATTAGAGCAAGAGGCAATTTCAAAATTGAGTGAAAAATAAAATCTATGGTATAATCCTTTTATGAAAATTGTAATATACGGCGCGACGGATATAGCTTCAATTATTGCAGCGGAATTTTTTGAGGATAATGATATAATAGTAATCGATCCCGATCCTGAAAAATTGTGCCAGTTTTCGCACCTTGATTTATCTGTTATATCGGGCGATGCCGGCAACATAAACATTTTAAAGCAGGCGGATATAAAAAATGCGGATGTTTTTATAGCGGCAAGCGACTTAGATGAAGCAAATATAGTAGGCTGTATAATGACGCGCTATTTAAGCTGCGCTGTTACCTTGTGTTTTGTTACGAAAAAAGAATGTCAGAATTCATTAAAAATAATCAGTGAAAATTACCGGAATACGGAAGAAATTAACATTAATTTTGTTATTTGGCCGCAAGAGCTTTTAACACGTGAAATTTTCAGCATTTTAACCGTACCCGATGCTGTTGATGTTGAAGATTTTCATCAGGGCAAAGCAAAGCTGCTTGAATACAGAATAAAAGAAAATTCACCGCTTTTAAATAAAAAATTAAAAGATACAGATTTTAATAACGAAACGCTTGTGGTAGGCATTGCAAGAAATGACGCTCTTTTTATTCCCTATGGCGAAGATGAATTTAAAATTAACGATAAATGCATTTTTATGGGAACTCCGGAGGGGCTTGATTTAACCGCAGCGCGCTTTTTTACGGAAGAAAAATTTCAAATAAAAAATGTTGCTGTGATAGGCGGCGGCACAGTTGGTTTTGAACTTGCAAAACTTCTGGAAAAAACAAAAATTAAAGTTAAATTGGTCGAAAAAGATTACAAGCGGTGTGAATTTTTATCAGAAGAATTAAATAAAACGCTTATTCTAAATGCAGACGGCACAAATTCTGAATTTTTAAATGCCGAAGGTATCGGTCAAAATGATGTTGTAATTGCAGTAACCGACAGCGATGAAAAAAATTTGTTATGTTCGTTATTAACAAAACAACTGGGGGCAAAAAGGGTAATAACAAGAGTAGACAGACTGTCAACGGTATCCTTATTTGAAAATGTAGGCATAGACGTTGCTGTTTCACCGAAACAAGCGGCGCTAAATGAAGTTAAAAACAGAATTATTGATTCTAAAATGGGAATTTTAGCTACAGTCGAACGCGGAATGGGCAAAATTCAAGAAATAAAAGTACATCCTTCCTTTAAAGACTGCGCCCTTATGAATTTAAAACTGCCGGTTCGCGCGGTTATTGCAATTATACAGAGAGGAACAAGAATTATTATTCCTAAAGGTCAAACACTTATCCGCGCAAATGATTCGCTTCTTGTATTTACTATGGCGGATGACGCGCCCAAAATAAGGGAATTTTTTGAACATGCGCTTTAAAGTTATTTTTAATACATTTGGAATAATTTTAAAATTTGTCAGCCTGCTTTTTATTTTGCCGCCGTGTTTTGCAATTTTTTATAAAGAATATAGCTCAATTTTGCCCTTTTTAACAGCCGGCATTATAACATTAGGACTCGGATTTTTATTCGGGTTAAACGATGCAAGTGAAAAAGATATTGATAATATAACAAGAACAGAAGCATTTGCGGCATTAACAGGGGTTTGGATAATGTTCGGACTTGTGTGTACAATTCCGCTGCTTTTTTTTGGACTAACCCCCATAAATGCTTTATTTGAAGCATTTTCCGGTGTTTCTACCACGGGTGCAACCATACTTGAAGATTTTTCAATTTACCCGAAAACTTTTTTTATTTACCGCGCGCTTATGCAGTGGTTCGGCGGTATGGGAATTATAGTTTTATTTATTGCGGTCATGCCAAAATTTGCTGTTGCAGGGCGCAAAATGTTTTACGCCGAAACTCCAAATCCGCTTGATGAAAAAATCACGCCAAGAGTAAGATATACGGCAGGGTGGCTCTGGTCAATTTATATTTTGCTTACCATTATTCATCTTATTTTAATGAAAATACAGGGGCTTGACTTATACGATTCGATTTGTATTTCTCTGTCTACGGTATCTGCCGGCGGTTTTTCAAACAGTCCGACAAGCCTTATCGGTTACAGTTCCTCTTTGGTTTGGATATGCGGCATTTTTGCTTTTATTGCGGGGCTTAACTTTCTTTTATGTTACAGGGTATTAATTCAGGGAAAAATCTCTGAAATTTTTAAAAGTGAAGAATTTAGAACATATTTTTTTCTTGTATTGTTTTTCACGCTGTCAATAAGTTTAATTTTGTTTTCAGCTGAAAATATACCCGTTAAAGATGCGCTGAGAAATGCATTTTTTGAAACGGCTGCAACAATCACTTCAACCGGTGCATATTCGGATGACTACTCACAATGGCCATTGAGAGGAAAGGTTCTTATATTTATCCTTATGTTTATCGGCGGGTCTGCAATTTCCGCATCCGGTTCAATTAAAATTACAAGGTGGATATTTATCTTTAAATTTATTAAAAGAGAACTTAACAAGATAGTACACCCCAATGCCATTATTCCAATCAAACTTGAAGGGCGCATTGTTCAAAATGAAAACGGATATCAGATTTTAATTTTTGTTCTGTTCTTTATTGCAATCTTTGCACTGAGTACGATAATTGTTACATTTATTGAACAAAATAGCGTTGTTGCAATAACAGGAAGTATAGCAACGCTTTCAAATACGGGTCCAGGGCTTGATAACATTATAGGCCCGTTGGGAAATTACAATTCTTTATCAAATTTTACGAAACTGATTTTTATTTTCAATATGTTAATAGGAAGGCTTGAAATTATACCGTTTTTAGCACTTTTAAATAAAGAATTATGGCAAAAAAGGGGTAATTAAATTTAGAACCCCCTTCATCTTGCAATTGCGGCAACAAGGTATTCAAAATTTTCATAAAATTCATCTTCGCTAAGCGTAATTTCATGCGCGGTGCCGTACGGGTTTCTTACTTTAAATGCACGCCCATCTTTATTTATAACGGGTTCAACCGAATATGAATGCCGGCAGCGTATACCGTAATTATCTGCATTTTCTTTTGGCTGTGCGACAAAAATTGTTTGATTAAGAATTTTTTTATCACATAAAAAATCTATAAAAGAAGATTCGGCACATGTTGTTTCTGAGTCAAATCCCATTTTTTCATATACTCTTTCTGCGCTTCCGCCCTGCGTATATGTCATTAATGTTTCAGGTTCACTTCCGAACATATTATAATAAAGAGAAAGAGGCAAAATCTCATCAAAATAAACAAAAGGACAATTTTCTCTTTCTATACGTTCTTTGTACCTTTCTAAAAATAACATTTCATATTTTGAATCCCTTGAATTATCCTGTTCATTTTTCAATAATTCAATCGCATCCGTTATATCTTCATAAGTAAGTATAAGTTTTGGATCATTTTTATCCGAAGAAGATATTAATTGTTCGCCGTTTTCTGCCATTTCAAGAAACATTTTGATTTCTTTATTTGTATATTTAAAACCCCTATACATTTGATAGCCGCTTTTGCCGGATGAAATATCAAATTCTTTAAATTTTTTATACTGTTTCATAATTTTAGCGCGGGCATTTTCTTCTGATTCATATTCGTTTAAAAGCTCAATTGCTCTTGCTCCTTCGCAAGAAAGAGAAAGAATATTCGGGTTTTGCATGACTTTTTTATGCAAAATTGTCTCAATATCTTCAAGAACAAAATCTCCTTTTGGAAGAACTTTTCCATTTTTATTTTCAAAGCCCTTATAGCTTGCATCTACCGTGCCGTTATCGTTTTCACGGAACATAGAGTATATTTTATACCTTGTATTCGGATTTTGCATGCAAGAATCAAGTGCGCTTATAAGATAACAATCGCCTGTTGCCCCCTGGCAAAAAGCAAATCTTTCAACGGGAGGAAATAATTCAAGCGCCGTTTTCGGACTGATAAAAAGTTCTTTTAAGGAGCTGTCGGGCATTTTAATCGAAATATTTTTTGCGCCCTTTTTTACACAAATATCGCCAATTTCAAGATTATCCCCGTTTTCAACAGCCGGAATAAAAGTATCGGCTGCGTTTTCTTTTTTAATGTAGGCGCCATAGAGCTTATCTAAATCTTTTTCTGCATTTATTCCGACAGAAGATTCATCCGAAACAGAAAATGCAACTGGCGGCGGGAGTTTTCTATCCTGAATTAAATCAAGCAGCATTTCAAGATTGCTTGAATTTACATTGCCTTTTTCAAGCGCCCTGTAAATAGTATCAATTATCCTTGTTTGATTATCTTTTGAAGTTGAAAAATAACTAAAAAGGGTTCTTATTTTTTCTTTTGAAAAATTTTCAATTTTTTCATCGTACTCTTTTGGATTTTGAGTGCAGGCATTTTCAAAAGGCAAAACTCTTAAAGCGCCGTATTCTTGATTTGGCAGGGAAGAAATACATTTTTCTTCACTGTTTGAAGATGCATCGGGGCTTAAAATATCTGCATCCGAATATTTAAGCAGAGATTTAGAGCTTTTATACCCCTTCATACTTATATTAAGGGGGACATTTATTATTTTCATATTTTTTTAAAACATGAAAATTTTTTTATTTTTCCATTTTTGATTTTAGTGCCTGTTCAAGCGTTGCAACTTTATTTTCAAGCAATTCTATTTTTGCTTCGGCATCATCTGCATTAATGCTTGTTTTATCATATCTTTTTTTTAGTCCCGAGTATCTTTTTTGCGTATCGAAAAATTGACCGAGCATAAGAAGCACGCCCGAAAATATTCCAAGCGCGTATGTAATTAATATAACTACAAGAAAGGAAAATTCATAAACTATATTTGTATACATAATTCCCATGTTCATAACAACATCATTAAACTGGGCAAGCATTAAAACCAGAACTGTTACTATGACGGCTAAAATAACACAAATTGTTCCCATTAATTTTTACTCCTTAAAAAATTCAGTGTTCTTAATAAATCAGGATGATAATTATCCTTTTTAATTTCAAATTCCATTATCTCATTTGTAACAGGATGTGTAAAGAGCAAATAATACGACATTAAAACCTGCCCGTCTGTTTTAAACCCCTTGAATATGCCATTCTGAAAGGATTTTGCGCCGTATAAATTATCTCCTACTAAAGGATGATTTATTGAAGCAAAATGGCACCTGATTTGATGAGTTCTTCCCGTTTCAAGCTGAATTGAAAGAAATGTGCCGCTATTAAATCTTTCAATCACTTTAAAATGAGTAATTGCTTCGAGTCCGTTATCATTTGTATACATTTTTACGGTTTTGCCCAGAGAATGTGCAAGGGGCTTGTTAATTGTGCCAAAATCATCTTCAATAATTCCATGGCATACGGCAAGATATTTTCTTATTGTTTTTTTTGTCTGGATATCCTTTTTAAGTACTGTATGAGCCTCATTTGTTTTTGCTATCAGCATAAGCCCGCTTGTATCTTTATCCAGTCTGTGAACAATTCCCTGCCGTTCTATTCCTTCAATATTTGAGAGTTTTTCCGTATGATATAAAAGCGCATTCACCAGAGTTTTTGTTTCATGCGCGGTTCTATGGCACAAAAGCCCCTTTTGTTTATTTAAAACAATTAAATAATCATCTTCATAAATAATATCAAGGGGGATATTTTCGGCTGATATTACAGATTCTTCTTCTTTATATTGAATTACATCTTTTGCTTTTAATTTATAAGAAGGTTTTACACTAAGCCCGTTTACTTTTATATTTTCTTTTTCGATAAGTTTTTGCGCCTTGCTTCTTGTGATATTGTATTTAGCCGCAACTATACTATCAAGCCTTTCATTTTCCAAACTTAATTTCCCCCCGAATAAGAAGAATTATTGAAGTGCAAATAAG
>JAJQDG010000002.1 GCA_021202305.1 Candidatus Gastranaerophilales bacterium | reverse complement strand
ATACAAATGAGGTAATGGAAAAATCGCTTCTGATATAGGTACAATAATAGCAAATATAGGACCCTACCTGTCGTCCTTTTTGTTTGCGATAATGGCAATTGTCGTAATTATAAAGTATACGCGCCAAAAAACAACCTTAGAAAATCTTCAACTGCAATTTAAAGATAAGCAGGAAGAATTTAAGGAAAAAATTGAGCTGTATAAAAAAGATGCAATTGCAAATGCAAAAGAATTGCTCTATGAGGACAGGCAAAAACTTAATGATGAAATCAGGGACAGGCGCGCTGAGGTCAGCCGCCTCGAAGAATTGATTGAAAAAAAACAAGATGAAGTAGAAACAAAAAATCAGCAAAATGTTGATAAAGAATGTGAATTAAGCAAAAAAGAAGATGAATTAAATTCTAAGGAAGATTATCTTGCAGATACTATTGCAAAACAGGTGGCAGAGCTTGAAAGAGTTTCGCAAATGTCCAGAGAAGAAGCAAGAAACTGCCTTATGGAGCAATTAAAACAGGAATTGCAGCAGGAACAAATTCGTCTTATCCGCGAAAACGAAATAAAAATTAAAGAAACAGCGGAAGAACAATCAAGAGAAATTCTTTCGCAGGTTATGCAAAAATGCGCTATTGAGCAGGTTATTGAATCGACGGTTTCTGTCGTTTCCCTTCCGAATGACGATATGAAAGGAAGAATAATAGGCAGAGAAGGCAGAAACATAAGGACTCTGGAAACACTTACAGGTGTTGACCTTATAATAGATGACACCCCCGAAGCCGTTGTTTTATCATCATTTGACCCCGTGCGCAGAGAAGTTGCGCGCCTTACAATAGAAAAATTGATACAGGACGGGCGCATTCACCCTGTCAGAATTGAAGAAGTATACGAAAAATCGCTTAAAGAAATTGAAAACAAGATGAAACAAGAGGGCGAAAAAGCCGCCTATGATCTTGGAATTATGAACCTTAACAAAGAGCTTACAAAGACTCTTGGACGTTTATATTACAGAACAAGTTTCGGACAGAATGTCTTGAAACATTCAATTGAAGTTGCGCAAATTGCGGGCATGCTGGCATCTGAATTAGGTGCCAATGTGAATGAAGCAAAACGCGCCGGACTTTTGCATGATATCGGCAAAGCCGTTGACCATGAACAGGAAGGCACGCATATTCAATTGGGGGTTGAGCTTGCAAGAAAATACGGCGAAAGGGAAGAAATAGTCCATGCCATAGAAGCTCACCATGATGACGTTCAAGCAAACACTCTTGTAGCGGCGCTTGTAAAAATTGCGGATTCTGTTTCGGCAGGGCGCCCCGGTGCAAGACGCGATACGCTTGAAATATATATAAAACGCCTCAAGAAGCTTGAAGAAATTGCAAACAGCTACGAGGGAATAAAACAGTCGTTTGCGGTGCAAGCCGGCAGAGAAGTTAGGGTTGTAGTTCAGCCTGATGTGTTTGATGATGCAGCTTCCGCCAAATTGGCCCGCGATATTGTGAAACGCATTGAGGATGAACTTGAATATCCCGGTCAAATCCGCGTTACAGTGGTTCGGGAAGCAAGAGTTACCGAAATAGCGAAATAAAAGATGTCTTATACTGTTTTATTTTTTGGCGATATGGTAGGGCGCCCCGGCAGAATGGTGCTTAGCACTTTTTTGTCTAAAAATCCTAAAAGAAATTTAACCGTTGCAAATGCCGAAAATGCTTCTCACGGGTTCGGGCTTACCTTAAAAAACCATGATGAAATTATTAATAGCGGTGTAGACTGCCTTACGAGCGGAAATCACATCTGGGATAAAAAAGATATTTATCAATATATTGATGAATCCAAAGCGCTTATCCGTCCTTATAATTATCATAAAACCGCGCGCGGTGTCGGGTATAGAATTTTTGATAACAATGTCCTTATTATAAATTTACTGGGTAAAACTTTCATGCAACCCGTTAACTGCCCTTTTCAAGCTATTGAAGAACTGGCAAATACAATTGGTTTTGAGGACAAAACAGTTATAGTTGATTACCATGCTGAAGCTACCGCAGAGAAAATTTCTTTTGCAAAATTTGCGGCAAATCTCGGGGTGAAGGCTGTAATAGGTACTCACACCCATGTACAGACGGCCGATGAAAGAATAATAGAAGGAAAATGCGCCTATATAACGGATGTCGGCTTTAACGGCGCTTATGAAAGCGTAATTGGCATGGATTATGAATCTTCAATAAAAAGATTGATTACTTCTATCCCTGAAAGATTTGATGTGGCAGAGTCTTCTTTATTGCAGGTAAATGCAGTTGATATAGAATTTAACGATTTGAATTTGCCCGTCAATATTAAAAGAATTAATTATGTATATGAAGAATGCAAGGAAGGTGGCTCTTGAAGGTAGATTTGCACATTCACACAACCTATTCGGACGGCGCCTATTCGCCCGAGATGATTATAGATGCCGCGCTTGAGTGCGGATTAAATGTTATTGCGCTTACGGATCATGACAATGTTTTGTCTTATGATATTGCAAAGAAATATGCTGATGAAAACGGTAAAAAAATCGAAATTATTCAAGGCGTTGAAATAAATACCATGTATAAAGAATACGAAGTGCATATTCTGGGTTATTTTCCAAACGTTAATGATTCTGATTTTCAAGCCATGTTGAAATTTCAGCAAAATGCGCGTATTTATCAGGCAAAAGAGATGATTACTCTTTTAAGAAAAAAAGAAGGAATCAGAATTAAATTTGAAGATATAAAAAAACTGGTAGCCCCTATGGGAAGCATAGGGCGTCCGCACATTGCGCGCGCCATTACAAATGCAGGCGGCACGGGAAGCGTTATGGAAGCTTACGCTAAATATATAAATGATGAATCACCGGTTTATATAAAAAGAAAAACGGTAAGCCCGCATGATGCCTGCGAAATCATAAATGAAGCGGGCGGCATTCCTGTTTTTGCACATCCGATTGATGTAGAAATTTCTGATACCCTTGCAAAAGAGCTGATAAATTACGGGTTGAGAGGAATTGAAGCATATCACAGAAAACACTCTCCCGCCGTTGTTGAATATTATTCAACGCTTGCCGAGCAATACGGGCTTATAATCACAGGCGGTTCCGATTTCCATGCTCCATCGCAGGGACATGGCACAATAGCTCTGGGCAAAAATTTTGTTCCGTCCTGGGTTTATGATGAATTATTAAAAGAAAAAAGGCGGATTGAAATATCCTGATATAATACGAGAATGCGGAAAAATTTCAATTTTTTGCAAACTCCCGCGTACAAAAATTGCCCGCTCTTTATTTTTGTGGTAATATCCTCTTGCAAAAAAAGAATAATTTTATGATTCAACTAACGCAAGCGCATATAATAGGGGCAATCATAGCCTACATTCTGGGAGTTTTTATTGTTCCTATAGTAATATACTTTTCTGATAAAGCCGGTCTTGTCGATGTTCCGAATGAAAGAAAAATTCACAAAGGCAAAATTTCAAGGCTTGGCGGTATCGGAATATGGCTTGCCGTTATGCTTACTTTTTTATTTCTTGTGCTTTTAAGCTGTTATCCGAAAGGCGAAGGCTTATCGGGAATTATAGTAGGCGGCTCTTTAATGTTTCTTCTGGGGCTTGTTGATGATATTTACTGCCTGAGCGCAAAATTTAAACTTTTTTTGCAAATAACAATTGCAACAACTGTTATTTTATTGGGCGTCAGGATTGATGAAATTTATAATCCTTTCGGAGAAAATATCTCGCTTTCGGTTTGGTCATACCCTATCAGTCTTTTATGGATAGTAGGTATTTCAAATGCAATTAATTTTATAGACGGTATAGACGGGCTTGCAGGTTCCGTCGTTACAATAAGTTCTGTTGCAATTGCAATTATATCAATGGTGGTTGCCCCGTCCTCACCTATAAGCGCACTTGTTGCTATTATTCTTTTAGGTGCAATGCTTGCATTTTTAACTTTTAATTATAATCCGGCTAAAATTTTTATGGGGGATTCAGGTGCGCTTTTTGCAGGGTTTATGCTTGCAACTCTTTCAATAACAGGCATTATGCGCACGGGAAGCGCTTTTATGTACCTTCCTTTTCTTATTCTTTTAATTCCGATACTTGATGTTGCTTATTCCAGCATAAGAAGAATTTCAAGCGGTAAAAGCCCGTTTGTTGCTGATTCTCAGCATATCCACCATAAATTATTACACCATGGCTTTTCGCAGGATTTAGCAGTGCTGATACTTTCTTCTGTTTCAATGGCATGTGCTATTATTGCCATTATTATAACCGGCTTTTTAAACCGCTATTTTATTTTTGCAATTGCGCTTGCTTTTGTTCTTTTCTTTTTAAATGCGGTTTCAAAAACAATTAAAAAGAAAACTTAAAATTGACTTTTTTTAAAGAAGAATATATACTTTAATCTATGGAACAGAAACGTTGGTATGATAATGATCCGGTTGTGAAACTTGCGGTGAATTTGTTGGAAAAGTCCTCAAATGCCGTCAGGGATTATGCTTCCGATTTTATTATCGAAAGGTCAAAAAATTCCGGCTACATTCTTGCCGTTAATAATTTTGAATATTTCTGGCAAAGGTGGCAGGACAATAATATTAAACATTTTCTTGCAATGGAATATCTTAAACTTGTTGACGATGAAACAAAAAGAGAAATCTGTACTGAAGTTGTTAAATATATCCAGAGCGTAAATGAAGAATCAAAAGAGCAATAATTCATTCAGGTATTCGATAAGCTTTTTATAAGTTTAGGCTAAAATGGATATTATGAAAAAGGTTTTATTGAAAGCATTTTTGCTGTTGTTGTTTATATTTGCAAGCGGGCAGTCTGCGCATGCCGTTAGAGTCGGGCTTGAGATAGATGTTAAACAAGCATATTTTGGCACATCAAGCGCGGGTGCTGTTATTGATGCAAACACTAATAAAAAAGTTTTTTCTACAGAAAAAATGAAACCGTATCCAATCAGCGCGCATGGAAATACCATTGCTATTAAAATAGGCAATAAACTCTATGACCTTCAAACTAACTATATTAAAATTTCTCCCGAGAAATCAAGCGATTTTGTTGCGACGAAAAACAGATGGTATAGGGGCGAATTAGTTGTATATAACTATAATAAAAAACTGACGGTTATAAACGTATTGCCGATAGAATTGTATCTGTTAGGGGTAGTGCCTGCCGAAATGCCTGTTTCCTGGAATGTTGAAGCTCACAAAGCACAGGCAATTGCTGCAAGAAGTTATGCGGTCGCAAATTTAAATAAACATGGTTCAAGAAGCTACGATTTGCTTGATACGCCTCAAGACCAGGCGTATGGCGGCGCCAGTGCGGAAAACAAAAAAACAAATCAAGCTGTCGTTGATACAAGAGGAATTGTGCTTACTTATAACGGCAAAGTAATTCCCGCATATTATCATGCTTCATCGGGAGGACACACGGTTGCATCCGGTGCGGCATGGGCAACAAATGTTCCTTATTTGCGCTCGGTAAAATCATACGATGACGGAGTAAAGAAAAATGGTCACGGGGTAGGGATGAGCCAGCATGGCGCAAACAACCTTGCAAATAAAGGTTACAGCGCATTTGACATATTAAAATATTTTTATAATGATGTAAGTTTTTCAAAAATTTCCGTATCCGATTGATAAATTACGGGGGTAAATTATGCGTTTCCGGTCGTTTATAGCTTTGTTTTGCCCTGAAAATGCCTTATATATTCTATTTTAATGTAAAGAAGCGTTAAAAATGCTTGTCAAATCTAAAAAACAAGGTATAATAGGTTTGTAATGAGTAAAGAAAGGCTAACTGCATGAACAAAGAAGAATTAGTTAAGGAAATTGCATCAAAAACACAAATTTCGCAAAAAAGCACAAGCGAAGTTGTAGGCGCACTTTTAGATACAATTCAAAAAACTGTTTCTAAGGGCAAAAAGGTTACTTTAGTTGGTTTCGGTTCTTTTGAAGGCCGCAAACGCGCTGCAAGAACAGGGCGCAATCCTCAAACAGGAAAAGAAATCAAAATCGCTGCAAAAACAGTTCCGGCTTTTGCTGCAAGCAAAAAATTCAAAGAATTAGTAAAATAGTTCTGCTTATAGTTTGTTTTAATTACACCCGCTGTATAGCGGGTGTAATTTTTATTTTTTTTCAGGGTAATTCAAATTGCCGTATTCAATAACATGAGCAACACAGCTCCAACCGCCTGCATTTAGATAACAATCATTGCCATTTGCCGAATTCGGTATAATGGAGTTATTTAACAATTGAAAAGAAAATGTATCTCTCCCGATTTGATTTGGATCTTTTTTGCCGTTTATGTCAAACCATATTATCGCACAAACATTTTCGGCTTCTCCGTCTGAACTTGCGCACCCGCTGCTGCCGTTTGTTCTCCACCAGACCAAACTGCCGTCTGCTAAAATAATTTTGTAATAATTGGAGTTTGAGCCGTAAGCGACATGATTATTTCCTTTCAATAATTTATAAAGCGTATCATCCATACATTCATTATCACTATCCGTGCCGCAATCGGTCATGACTTTTAAGTAGGGTTTAATATATTCTGCAAATTTTGCTGCACTTGTTCTGTCATAATTTCCCGATTTTGGAGCTAAATCCCATGTATCTATAGTTCCATTTTCATATATTGCAAGCTGAATGGCGGATGAAAAAGTTGAATAAATTTTCTTTACTTTAGATACTATTTCCTGTTCTCTGTAATGGTTTAATACGCTTGGGATTGTCATCGCCGCAACAACACCTATTATGGCAAGGGTGATGAGGGTTTCGGCTAAGGTAAAGGCGGGGCTTGCCCAACGTATGCGCGCGAGGTTTGTGAAGGCAAGGGAGCGACTTGCGCGGGGTTTGTATGCGGGTTTTACGCATGATTTACGCGGGGGTTTTGCTGTTATAAATATTGAGCGCTTTGCACTGCGCTTTATGGCATTATCTAAATAAAATAAAAATTTAAAATCAAAAAATG
>JAJQDG010000092.1 GCA_021202305.1 Candidatus Gastranaerophilales bacterium | reverse complement strand
GCTTCAGGAAACGGTAAAAGAACGGGCAATAGCCTTCCCAAGCAATTTATTAAAATAAACGGGCATACACTTCTTGAATATACCGTTTCAAAGTTTGAAAAAAACAAAAATACAGACAGAATAATTCTTCTTTTTAATAAAGAATATGTTGAATTTTGCAGCAAGTTTAATTTTAAAAAACTTTATAAAATTGTATCAGGCGGAAAACAAAGACAGGACAGCTCCAGAATCGGCGTGTCGTATGTAGCTGAAAATGACGCAAAAATATTAATTCACGACGGCGTGCGCCCTTTTGTTTCGGATAATTTAATTAATAAATGCTATAGTGCGCTGGATCGTTATAATGCGGTAAATACCGGCATTGAAACCGGCGATACAATAATTCAAATTAATGCAGAAAGAATAATTGTAAATGTGCCTGAAAGAAAAACTCTTTTAAGGTGTCAAACCCCGCAGGGTTTTCGTGCAAATCTTATAAAAAAAGCCCATGCACTTGCGCAAAATACAGGATTTAGTGCAACTGATGATGCGGGGCTTGTAAAAGAATTTAATCTTGATAAAATTTTTGTTTTGGAAGGCGAAATTGAAAATATTAAAATAACATATCCCGATGACATTCTAAAAGCTGAAAAATTACTTAACGAGTGTGCGGAAAAATTTTAATTTTCCGCAAACTCTAACTATGACGTGTAGTTGTCAAGCTTTGAATAGACATTGGATACGTAATTTTGCCCCGCCGTTTCATTTATTGCGCTTGCATGCCCTTGATTGTACATTGCAAGAGCTGCATCGGTCGAACCTGTGCAATTGTAATCATACTTCATAAGTAATGCCATCATCTCAAGAGCTTTTACAGGGTCGCTTCTATCTTCGTATGTGTAACTTGTGCCGTATTGATTATTTACTTCGTCAACCGCACATGTATGGAATTGTCCAAGACCGAGCGCTGCCCCGTTGTCGCCCGGGATATCAGCATCGTATCCCGATTCAAGGCATATCTGGGCGCAGAATAATACGGGGTCAATAACGCCGTCTGCGTATTCCTCTGATTCGCAAAGTTCCGCTATATAGCTCATTGCTTCTTCTTCGCTCATGCCGAGTTCTTCCGCTAATTTATAGAAATTATCCGCTGCCTGACCGCCTGCTTCCTGGAGTGCTTCAAGCCATTCACTTCCGTCAGGTTTGTTCTGTGCTTCGCCCGTTTCAGTGCCGCGCTGAATTTTTAATTCTTCAAGCTCTGCACGCTGGCTTTCAAGCGTTGCTTGAAGTTCTGCCGAGTCTTTTTCATAGTTGGAATTTACCGTTTCAATTTCTTCTTCGATTTCGGTTATTGTTTGATAAAGTTCAGAATCGGGGTCAAGGTTTTCTTTTATTTCCGTTAAAATTTCTTCTTTTAACCCTTCTTGCTCTTTAATTGTAGCTTCAAGCTCCGATATAGTTCCTTCAAGTTCTTCTATATCGCCTTCAAGTTCGGTTTTTTGAGTTTCAAGTTCGGTTTTTTGAGCTTGCAGGCTTTCAATCAGGGCTGCATTTTCCGCATTTTGCTCTTCATCGTCGGTATTTGTATCTATTGCGGCTATTTCAGCATCTATTTCGGCTATACTTGAAGTAACCGTTGAAAGAGAAGATTCCTTTTCACATTTATCGGATTCGGCTTTTGATTTATTTTCCTGCGCTTCTTCAAGGTTTGCCATAATAGTGTCATATTCCGCTTTTAATTCTTCATCAATTTCATCACTTTCATCAATGGCTGTTTGTTCTTCTTCCTGAAGGCGTGCAATTTCTTCATCTTTTTCCGTAAGAAGATTGGCAAGTTGTTCTTCGGTGTCAGGAATATCAACTTCTTCAAGCTGTTGTATTTGTTCTTCAAGTGTGGGTTCGTCATCTGTTGACGTTGCAGCTGATGTTGAGGCTGCGGATGAAGATGTTCCTGATGAAGATACGCTTGATGTACCGGAAGTACCGGAGGTGCCGGATGAGCCTGAGGTACCGGAAGTTGAATCCGTTGAAGCGGTTGATGTTGTTGTATCATCTGAATCATCGGAAGCCAATGCCTCTTTTATTTTAGATACAAGCTCGTTAAATTCTTCTTCATCATCACTTTCACTAAGGTTTGAGCTTATGAATTTTTTCATTTCGCCTGCGGTAACTTCAGATAATGAATCCGCACTTGTACTCAAAGCCTCAAGTTCATCTTCCGAGATTACTCCGTCGCCGTCTTCATCAAGCGCATTAAACACTTCTTCGTATCCTGCTTCTTCTACTAGGGCTTTTAATTTGGAATTTTCATCAATAGCTTCTTTAAAATCTTCGTATGTTATTCCGCTTGAATTATCGGAAGAAGTTGTTTCGCTTGTTGCAGTTGTTGTTGTATCTGTTGTTGTATCTGTTGTTGTATCTGTTGTTGTATCTGTTTCATCGGTTGTTGTTGATGACGTTGTTGTTGTTGTTGTTGTATTTCCTGTGCTTTGAGCCGTTGATGATGATGTTTCATCCGTTGCATCTGTTTCATCAGACGTTGTATCAACTTCATCAGTTTCATCAGTTTCAGCTGTTTCATCCGCTGTTTCGGATGTTTCATCAGTTTCGCCTATATCAATAGTTACAAGCTCATCTTCATCCAGCACCTTATCGCCGTTTTTATCCAGCCCTGCAAGAGTAATTTCTGACACATTTGAACTTATAAGCGCATTATAATATTTTTCGTTTGCTATTGTGTATTGTCCGATTTTAAATTCTTCTGTCATTTTCCCTTTTCCTTGCCCTTTAAGATACCTTCATGTAAAGCTTATCGGTTTTTTCTGCCTTTTCTTTATATTTTTGTTACAATACTTTACATTAAAAGGGCGGGTGAGTTTGACAACCGAACTTAGCACTTGGCAAGCGCGTTTTAATTTGGAGTTTGCGGAAAAATTAATGCTTACAAATCTTCATCTTCAAAGCCTGGAGAACGGGAGGGCAGGCTTTGATATCCGGCATTGGATAAAACAGATTTTCTTATATATTTATCGGAATAATTTCCTTTTATGAATAATCTTTTTATTGTGTTTTCTCTATCAACAAGGGGGTGATTTATGTTTTCAAGATTTGGATTTTTTTCGGTAAAATTTGTCCAAACGGCAGCTTCAAGCGTCCAGCAGTACGTTTCTTCATTTAGAGAATTTAATTCATCCTGATGAATTGCCTCATGAGATAAAACTGATGCCAGAGCTTCTTTCGGGGCATCTTGATGTTTTATGTTAATGAATATATAAAGCTGTTCTTTTTGTTTCCACCCCAATGCATCAAAACTTGCATAAGCAGGATTTAATTGGCTTAAATCGCGAAATTCCAATTTTACGGGCTTGCCTGTAAGATTATCCCCCAAAATTGCATTTCTGGAATAATCGCTCAAGCCGCCCTTCATCGTTTCAACCGCCTGAATAAGCCTTTCGTCTTTTGTTATTTTCTTATAAAGCTTATACGTATCATTATCTATGTAAATATCCTCGCCGCTTCCCCCGTAACTGCTGTTTGTATCTTGAATTGCAAGCGAAGGGGAAAAAATCGATGCCGCAAATAAACATGCCAAAAATGCTATTTTTAATTTCAAAATATTATCCTCACTTTTTATGCTTCAATTAGACATCATGACATATCTTATTTAAAAAGCAAATTTATCCCATAAGACTTATAGCGTTTTCAAGCAAATCTTTATAACTTGACATTATGTTTTTCGCTAAATCCATTTGCAGTTTTGCTTCTTGATAGTATGAGATATTTGTCTTAAAATCTACATTCGAAAGCTCAATAAGCCCGCTTCTTATTTCGCCTCTGCCTGCAACAGGGCGCCCCGAGGCTTCTGTTTCCACAAACATATTTTCTTTATATTGAAAAAGCTCTTGAGGATTGTGGAAATTCATAATTGCAAGTTTATATAAAGGCGAACATTCTTGCCCGTTATTTGCTTTTCCGTACAAAATGCCGTCGCCTTTTATTTCAAATTCATCGTATTTTCCTAAAAATTTGCCGTTATCGGGGTCAATCCAAAGTTTGATTTCGGTCGTAGGCACATATTTGCTCCCGCCTTCCGATATTGTTTTTTCAAATTCTTCTTTGTTTAAAGATTTTGTTCCCGCCATAACTTCGCCCTTGTCGTTCATTATATATCCTTGAACAACAGAGCCGTCCGCTGCTTTGTATACACCGTTCTGGTCAAACTTAAATTCCCCGAGCCTTGTATATGCCAGCCTGCCCTGTTCGTTTCTTACAACAAAATATCCCTGACCTTCAAGGAAAATATTTTCATTTGAAGTCCCCGGGATTGCTTTTCCCTGGTCGGTATTTTTCAAATATCCATCGGGTGCTATACTATCTAAAAAGGTTTTAAAAGTTGTTCTGTTTTCGCGGTATCCGGGCGTATAAATATTTCCAAGGTTTTCTGTTATTGAATTCATCCAGCTTATACTTGCTTTTTGCGTATTAAGAGCATTTACGTATGAATCGTTCATTGTTTTTCTCCTTGTTTATTGTTTCTGCCGCTTTGTTTATAGGGTTTGTAGCTTATATTTGAATATGCTATATTTTGTTCATCAAACCGGACTTTTAAATAATCAATATTGTTTTTAAGGTACGTTTCAACTTCCTTATTCTGCGGGAAGAAACTTGCATCAATTTTGCCTTCTTTTGAAACTTTTAAAACCACGGTAACTTGATTATCAAAATCCAGCCTGAGCGCTTTATTGCTTTCGGAAGCCTTTACAAGCATGTTCCCCAGAGTTTTTGAAACTTCCATTGTTTTATAATTGGAAGCATCAATAACATTTGAGTCATTGTTCAATTGCAAATTCATGTTTTCAGCGCCTGTTGAAATATTTAAAAAGAACATGGCATCGGTATTTTCTATGGTTTTACTATCATAGTGAAAGTCTTCAAATTCAATTGCAGCGGCAGGTGCAAAACCGATAACAGCATCATTGGATATATCTTCATCTTCGTCAATCAAGAGTTTTTCAAATTCCTCTCTGAAAGATAAAGGAGCATCAATTGTTTGAATGCTGTTATCCACGGGCATTGATTCAATTGTTTTTATATCACTGTTTTCATTAATGTTCATCATTTTCTTTTTCTTCCGTTTCTTTTGCTTCGCGGGTTCTTGCGAAGTGTTTCTGCGAGCCTATTTCATTTAGCGTTTTTAATTCTGCCATTTTTTCTTCATATAAATATTCTTCTTTTTTGTGTTCTTTATGTTTTTCAAGCACATTTACGCGCTGTTCTTTTTCTTTTAGTATTTCCAGCTGTTTTTGAAGATTTTCTTCCGCTTCTTTTTTTTCTGTTTGAAGTTTTTCGCCTATTTCATAGAGATGTTTTAAAAATTTGTCAAATCCATCGTACATTCTCGGGTCGGATTGACGCATGTTTATTCTTGTCATTTTAATATTTTCGTTGTTTTCATTTATTTTTAATTCAACGGCTCTAAGGGCGTTTTGAGCTTCACGGACGACTTTTAGCTGTGCTTCTTTTTCTCTTATTCTTATTTCAAGGAATTTTTGAAGTCTGTATCTAAAGGGCATACAAGTCGTCTTTTATTCGGGTAACACATGTTATTTTACGTAATTTTATCGCTTTTTGTTTAATGAAAATGAATGAAAAGTCAAAAAAATCATCCGTATAGAGTATAGGAATGATTTAAACCTGCTTCAAAAATTAAAATTTCAGCACATTCCTTTGAGTGTGCGGAAAAATTTTAATTTTTCAGCACACTCCTTTTGTATATTTTTATTACAATTTCTAAAGTTTAAATTTAAAATGCCGTAGTTCCTCATGTAAGGAAGATTTCAGAAAGCGAGGGCAAGTAACATGTTTGAAGCAATCGGGTTGATTATTTTTGCGGGAGTAATGTATTTTTGCCTTGTTGTGGCGCCCAGTGCAATGGAAATGTTTAAAAGCGAAGAATTTAAAAAATTTTGTATGAAAAAAATCCGTGAATAATTTCAACTTGTAAAAGCATTCTTAAACAAAGAATGCTTTTTTGGACTTCCGGGAAAAATTTTAATTTTTCCCGCAGACTCTTTTTAATATTCAGGCATAAGCTATCGAAGTTGTATCATTATCTACAAGCGAAAAATCGTAGCTTCCCATATTTTCTAATAAATCTTCGGTTGAAATTTCAATTTCGGAAGTGGAATCCCAGGGGTTTACAAGTGTCATAGTATCTCCATCGTATGATTTTACCGCATAAGCATGACTGTCTTCAAGCCCCGAAAATCCGTCCTCTACCCCGAGCGTGGCAGCGGTCGTATCTTGATTTTCTTCATAATAATCAAATAATTCCAATACTTCATCGGCGTCATCCCCGTATGCGTATTCAACGTTATTTCCTGTCAAAAGTTCATAAAGATAATAAGCGCTTCCTCCGGTTATTCCATCGCCTGTTACAATTGAAACTTCGCCTTCGTCAACAAGTTTTTCAAGGGCAAGTTCAATCAAAAGCATGTCATCATCACCTGTTGAATATGTACTGTTTTTAATGCCCAGACCTGATAATATCGTGCCTACGTTTACTTCTTCAAGTTCTTCTTTAGTAACGGTGTACGTTTTACCTGCGCCTTTAAAATATACTTCATAGTCGCCGTTTTCATTTTGGCTTATTGCATTTTTTATAATTTCGCTGCCTTCTTCGGTATAAGAAAGAGATAAAACGCCTGAAATCAGCCAGCAATCACCGGTTTTACCTTGAAATACGCCTTCGTCTATTTCTCCGTTTACACCTTTATCTTCATCATTAAAAATCCCGTATATAGTTTCTGAGAAATCACTTTGCATTCTTTGTGATGAATAGCCTATCGTTCTTTGTTCATCATTATTATAATTATAATTCTCGTTTATTCCCGTAAGCAGCATTTAAAGACAATATCCTCGAAAAACTATATAATAATAAAGTATTTTTTCTAAAAAATTAAGATACTCGCCGGGTGCAAGAACTACGGTAGTTGGTGCTTTAAGTAA
>JAJQDG010000152.1:5794-7136 GCA_021202305.1 Candidatus Gastranaerophilales bacterium | reverse complement strand
TATCATCATTGATTTGATTTATAAGATAGTCAAAAAACTCCTTTTGCCAATCGCTTTTAATGTCAGACAAATCAATAACCGTTATTTTATTTTTTTTAAGAGATTTTATAACCGGCTCAAATTCTTTTTTGTTTTTAGCAAAAATTCCTGCCCTTAAATATTTTTTAAGCCAGCTTATCAATACCAGAAGTTCAGCAGACGGGGTGATTTTACACTGCCTTTGAACCGTTTTTATAAGGTTAGGAAGCGAAATATAAGGCGTTTGCTCGTCAGAAAGATATTTTTTTATTTCTTCAAAAATATCTCCCAATACAACCTGAGTTTCAAGCCTTGCGTGCATTAAGGTTTTTTGCTGTATATAATCAATCGTATCGTATGAAAGCGGCATTTTAAAATCGCCGCCTGCAATATAAGAAGTACACTCGCAAGGAGAGCAGGTGCCTGAAAAGTCCAAAATCAAAACGGGTTTTTCAGCTGCAAGTTTGGGCGCCAACACTTCAAAAAGACGATTCGTCTGTTCAAATTTATCAGCAAAAATAACGCATTTATTTTCAAAAAAATCAGTACTTATTTTTGTTTGCTCATGCGTTTTTGAGGCTGTACCTATTTCTATTGTTTTTCTGTTTAAATTGATACATTTTTCAATTTCAGATTGTTTTATTTTTGCCACTTCACACTCTCTTGACGGCGTATAATTATCGTAAGGAGCCAATTCACCTCCATTTACAATACGGTATACAAGGCGAATTTTGGCAACATTTGCTTCCTGATCAAATTTGTCATCAAAAATTTCAACTACCTGACCCAAAAAATTTTCTTCATAATCTCTAACCAGTAAAAAATCGCTGAGGCAAAAAATTTCTGTTTTAGGGTTGAATAACAGTCTGATTGTATCATTTACAGTCTGAATAATGCGCATTACTTTTTATACTTCCTGTTTTTCTGTTATTATAATACCAAAGGGATAAGGGTATTGCAAATATTTATTTGTAGTATTTCCTGTTGAACTGCTTGACAGTTTGTCGTGTCTTTCGTAACATGTCAATTGAGAGTAAAATAATCGCCGATGTAGCTCAATGGCAGAGCAACGGTTTTGTAAACCGTAGGTTGCGGGTTCGAGTCCCATCATCGGCTTATTAAAACTTGGATAGTACATTGAAGTTTATGTAAGTAGAGCATGCCTTTTTTAAATGCAAGCAGTTGCGGGGGTTTCTGCAAATTTGATGCGCCCGGTGTAAAAAGCTCCATACGGCAGATACTCTAAAAATGCCTGTGGCATTTTTAGAGAGCGAAGGCGCCACCTTAGCGAGGAAGCTTTTAATGGGGAATAGGCCCATGTGGC
>JAJQDG010000152.1:0-5694 GCA_021202305.1 Candidatus Gastranaerophilales bacterium | reverse complement strand
AGCCCGCCAATCGGAGCGCATACCCGAACGACAAGTGAAGGGTAGGTGCCCGAGTGGCTAAAGGGGGCAGACTGTAAATCTGTTGACGTGAGTCTACGGTGGTTCGAATCCACCCCTGCCCAGCTTTTTACAAAAAAAATCGATCGAGATAAAGGAGAAAATCTTATGGCAAGAGAAAAATTTGAAAGAACCAAGCCGCATGTTAACATCGGTACTATTGGTCACGTTGACCATGGTAAAACAACGTTAACTGCTGCTATCACAGGCACAATGGCTGCTGCAGGTCAAGCTGAAGCAAAGAAATTTGACGAAATTGATGCTGCTCCTGAAGAAAAAGCACGCGGTATTACGATTTCTACAGCGCACGTTGAATATGAAACAACAGCAAGACACTATGCACACGTTGACTGCCCCGGACACGCCGACTACGTTAAAAACATGATTACAGGTGCTGCCCAAATGGACGGCGCAATTCTTGTTGTTGCAGCAACAGACGGTGCTATGCCTCAAACAAGAGAACATATTCTTCTTGCCCGTCAGGTTGGTGTTCCTAAATTGGTTGTATTTATGAATAAATGCGATATGGTAGACGATGAAGAACTTTTAGATTTAGTTGAAATGGAAGTTAGAGAAATGTTAACTTCTTATGAATTTGATGGCGACAACATTCCTTTCATAAGAGGTTCAGCTCTTAAAGCATTGGAAGCTGTTCAAGCAAATCCAAAAGTTCAAAAGGGCGAAGATAAATGGGTTGATAAGGTTTGGGAATTAATGGATGCAATTGATACGTACATTCCGACTCCCGAACGTGATTTAGACAAACCCTTCCTTATGCCTATTGAAGACATCTTCTCAATCACAGGGCGCGGCACTGTTGCAACAGGCAGAGTTGAACGCGGCGTTGTTAAAGTTGGCGATGAAGTTGAATTGGTTGGTTTAGGCGAAACAAAGAAAACAACCGTTACCGGTGTTGAAATGTTCAGAAAATCACTTGATCAAGGTCAAGCAGGCGATAATATCGGCGCATTGCTCCGCGGTATTGATAAAACTGAAATTCAGCGCGGTCAGGTTCTTGCAAAGCCCGGTTCAATTCATCCGCACACTAAATTTACGGCAAACGTTTACGTTTTGACAAAAGAAGAAGGCGGACGCCATACGCCGTTTTTCCCCGGATACAGACCTCAGTTTTATATAAGAACAACTGATGTTACCGGCTCAATTAAATTTGACGGAGAAATGGTAATGCCCGGTGATAACGTAGTTATGGAAGTTGAACTTATTGCACCGGTTGCTATTGAAGAAGGTATGAGATTTGCAATCCGTGAAGGCGGTCGTACCGTTGGCGCAGGCGTTGTAGATAAAATTCAGGCGTAAATACCTTATTAAATTCTATAAAATCCCAAAAAAGATATCTTTTTTGGGATTTTTGCATGCAAAAACAGTTTAAACACATCTTTAAATTATATCGGCTTTGATTATCTGCCTTTAAAATCATCGTGCATCATGAATTTACGGAAAGATTAAAATTTTAATACAGGATTAACCCTGTTTTCCAAACAAAAATTTAAAACGGTCTGTATTTAAAAATACTTTTTAATAATCTTTAATTAATCTTTTAATTGCGACATTCCGGGCAAGTGTATTTACAAAATAAATTAATATTACGGCGACACATACTTTTGAACATTATCATGGGCATCGATTATTTTCCAGTATTTATCATTTTTTTCATAAACCACTGTTACACAGCGTCCGTTAGTTTTATAACACAGGGTATTTGACATTTGTGTATCCGATAACTTATCTATTGTTTGCATAATGCCTAAAGATTCTAATTGTTTTGAATCATCAATAATGGCAGCAATCAAAATTACAGGTGTCGGAATTGAAGCCAGGTCGTTTTTTCTTACAAGGGCAATCACATCATTTCTGTACTTAATCGGCAAATCTTTCTTCAATTGCGCCAGAAATTTCTTTTTTATAGCTATGTATAATGGAAGCCCTCTGTCATCAATTGCTTTATCTGCGCGTAAAACTTCATTTTCCGCCATTTTTTCAAAATCAAAATTCCAAAGTGTTTCTTGTTCATTATTGCTTTTAAGTGCAATCGCAATTTTGTATTTTGTATATCTGTAAGATTTTTTAAAATCTATGAAAATAGCAGCAGCTAAAATCAGACATATAAAAACAATAACAATCAAGGCGTGTAAAAATTTATTCATTTTTTCCTCTAACTCTACAGGATTGACTATAACACATTATTCACCAATTTGCAAAGCACGTGATGACATTGTTTTTGCAATTGCCATAACACCCAAACTTGCTTCATAAGCTCTTTGTGCAAGTACCGCATCTGCCATATCTACCATAGGATTTACATTTGACGTACGTATATACCCTTCATCGTCAGCATCAGGATGCCCGGGGCGATAGATTTTTTCACCTAATGTAGGATCTTCAACAGTGCCTGTAAATCTTACGCCGCCTGATATAAAAGGGATTGTGCCTATGCCGAAAACATCTTCTTTCATTGTATTTAAAAGACCTGCAAAAGAAATATCTTCGGTTGCATTTAAAACCGGAATTTTTCTCACATAATTAGGCGTATCTAAGTTCGCAATATTTTTAGCCGCAATTTGGATTCTTTTCGAGTGAACATTCAAACCCTGTCTGCCTACTTCAAATGTATCAATTACTCCCATATTTTACCTTTCTTAGCTTGCAACGTTAATTGCCGTTTTCATTTTTGTGATTGTCGAACTTAAATTTCTTGCAGCAACACCATAAAGCATTGAATTTTTTTGCATAATAGCAAGTTCATCCTCCGCGCTTAGTGTTTGTTCTCTTGCTTCAATAACACCTGAAGGTCCTAACTTTTGGCTTAGCCTTGTTTCAAGCGACCCCGGCATTGTGTTTAAATATTGAGAAAATTCAATATCTTTTCTTACGTAGTTAGGCGTATCCATATTGGCAATGTTCCCTGAAATTGCCTCTTGTCTGTTTGATATTAAATCCAGTATTAACTGATTTTTTTGTATCGGATCCCCGGGTAAATAGCTCATTTATCAGCTCCTTATATCAATTGCATCTTCATACATAGAATTTACTGCACCCAAAAGCGTTGTTGAGGCTAAAAGCGAAGCATTTACCCTCATTACCTGGTTAACTTGATCAAATAAATCTACATTTGACCTTTCAAGCGAGTATTGCGATATTCTTGTATGGTCAACAAGAAGCTGCTCATCGCCTGAAATTTCAGTTTTTACATACTTATTATCGCCCACTTCTTTAAGCCCTTCGGGATTATCAAAAGTAACAATAGGAATATTTCCGATATACTCAGGCTCCAGTGATAAATCTTTATATGCGAAAACATCACCATTTTTATTAATTTGCGTTTTTACGCTTTGAGCGCTAATTTTTATGCCGGAACCGACAATATCACCCCCCTGGGTCATCAAAATTCCGTCTTTGCCAAGGCAGAATGAACCGTCCCGCGTGTAATAAATTTCACCCGAAGGAGAAGTAACAGGAATAAACCCCGCGCCTGAAAGCGCAACATCCAATTCTCTTTTTGTTACCTGCACGCTGCCCTGAGCATGGTCCGTTCTGATTACACCCTTTGCATAGCCGTTTTCACCCAAAATTTCTTCAAAACGGGTTGCCTTGTAGGCATTTGTAGACCAGTTTGAAATATTTTCCGAATAATATCCCATGCGCTCAAACTGCGTAAGCGCATTAATACTGCTTCTTCTGATTATTCCCTGTAAGTTATATCCGCTCGGCATTTATTTATGAACCTCCCAACTGTTCAATTGCGCTTGCAAGTGCTTCATTTTGCAGCATGAAAAGCTCCCTGTTCGCAGCAAAATTGTTCCGGTACGGAAGCATTTCAATAAATTCCTGTGCCAGATTAACATTTGAATATTCAAGGCACCCCTGTTTAATGTCGGGTTCAAGAACAGTTTTTCCGTCAGCAGAAACAACACCTACGGTATCAACGTATTCTAATTTTCTTGTATCGTTATTAAAAACAAAAAGCTTGCCGTTATTATCTATTTTTACATAATCAGCGCTCTCCGGCATAAAAGGCAATATAATTGCGCTTCCGCCTGTTGTCAAAACTTTTTGATCTTCTAAACCCAAAAGTTCGCCCTTTTCGTTCAATTTAAAACGGCCGTCGCGGGTTAATTCAATAGAGCCGTCCTTATTCAACAGTTGAAAATACCCCTTTTGCGCTATTGCTAAATCCAGAGGATGTTCGGTTTCAACAATTCTTCCCACCTGATCATCAACCGATTCGGACAATGCATGGATACCGATTAACTCCGCAAATGATGATACAACAGGGTCTTTCCTTTGATAGCCCACTTTATCGAAACCTTGAACATTCGCATTTCCTATTCCCATAAGTTCAATTTGCATGTGCATTGCACCGATTGAATCATGCAAACCCCTTTGAGTATTTGAAACTGTACCTTGAAGCAGCATTTTGTTTTCCCTTCGTCTTTATAAAAAATCACGGTTTTTAAAAACAGACCTTTAGAAAATACGCAACAAAATCATCCGAAAAGACTAGTTTTCGTTTTCTTCATTAATGATATTTTCTTTTAAGTCAACATCTATTATGATTTTTATAAGGGAATGCGCGGCAAGAATTAATTTTGGCGAAACATAATCAGAAGATGTTATTTGGATATTCTGCTTAAAATGTTCAGAAGTTTCAGGGTCTTTATTTTTTTCGATTTTTACATTTGTTTTTATGTTTGTTTTATTTGTTTCTTTGTTAAGCGCAGATAAAACCTCCCTTTCAGGAAAACTTTCAATTGCGCTTATAAAAACATCTATATCGCCTTCAGGGGTTAACTCTAAAGTTGCCATAATATTTCCATAATGCGCAGTTTGGATTAAAATTTTTATTATTTCATCACTTTCACTTCCGCCTTCATTTTGAATTTTATCAAAAATACCTATTTCTAAATCAAGATTTAAACTGTTCCTGACAGAAAGAGGCAGCCATGGCAAATAAAGCATCAGCAGGTTTTTAACTGCCTGCGTAGAATCTATTGAACTGCTTGCACTCTGGAGCATGCCCATTAATTCTTTTAATTGCCCTACATTATTTGAACCCATTTTTGAAACGGTCATAATAGTCATCATTAATTTTTGAGATGCCGCTTTTGAATTATTGCCCAAAAGCGCGCTTAGCGCATTTAGATTTATTTTACCATTTGAAAGAAGCTTGCTTAATTCCTTTAATGCTTGAAGGGAAGGATCTGAATTTTGAATTTGGTCTATCAGGGTTTGAAAATCCCTTGGCAAACTTAACAAATCTTTTATGTAATTTGCCTGATTTTCAACTTCCACGGTTGAAATAATTGTCTGCCCCGTTGTAGAAAGAGCAGAATAAGTACTGCTTGAAGATGCCGTATATGAAGATGCAGAACCGCCCGAAACAGAACTTTGAGCTGTTTGAGTTTGATTTTGTACCAAATTACTGCCCGCGCTTTGTTCTTTTGCCTGTGCGGCGCTTAGAATACTTACCGTATTTACAATAAAATTAATTGCATTAAAGCCCATTTATACATGATAATGGTTTTAAACATTATTGCAACAAAAAAATTAATAGTATAAAATAATAAAAAAAGGACGAATTTTTGGAGGAATTTTTAGGAAGTTTTTTATCTGATTGGT
>JAJQDG010000176.1 GCA_021202305.1 Candidatus Gastranaerophilales bacterium | reverse complement strand
TATTTTTTATTTCTTCGCCCTGTGAAAGTTCAATTTCATTAAAAGCCAGATTTAAGATTAAAAGAGTATTTTTTTTATGAATTTCCTTTTTTAAAATACCGTCATGAATAAGTTCAAAAACCGCAAGCCGGATTGTATTTTGCGATGTCCTAAGTTCATCTGCGAGCATGCCGTATCCGGGGATAATTTCATTTTTTTCATACTTATGATCTATCAAATATTTTTTTATTTCATAAAGCGCCTTATCTTTTTTGGAAACCATTTTAAGACTTTTATCTTTGCCGTCTGAAATCATTGTGCCGATACATTGTTTTGATGTAAAAAGCCCCATATCTTCAGCATATTTTACTGCATTTTGAACCGTTCCCGTGCTTATATTCAAATAATGCGCAATTTCTTTTTTTGAAGGGATAATATCGCCTATTTTTGCAAGCCCCTCTCTAAGGAGCATTGAGCGAAATTCAATAAGAAAAGATAAAGCCCCTTCTTCTTTTGAAGAAGAAAATTTCGGTTCAATCTTTTTTGCATGCGAAATTGAAATTTTTGCCATAGTCAGTTTTTCACAACAATTCTTTGCAAATATTCGCCGTATCCATTTTTGAAATTTTTTGCAAGCAGCATAAGCTCGTTTTTGGAAATATATCCCATTCTGTACGCAACTTCTTCTATACAGGCAATTTTCATGCCCGTATTAATTTCCATGGCAGAAACAAAGTTGCTTGCTTGAAGAAGGCTTTCTGTTGTTCCCGTATCAAGCCATGCAAAGCCGCGCCCTAAAATTTCAACCTTTAGTTTATTTTTCTCAAGATAAATGCGGTTTAAATCGGTAATCTCAAGCTCGCCTCTTTTTGAGGGTTTTAAGCTTTTTGCGTATTCGACAACATTTTTATCGTAAAAATAAAGCCCTGTTACCGCAAAATCCGACCTTGGATTTTTTGGTTTTTCTTCAATTGAAACCGCCTGCCCTTTTTCATTAAATTCAACAACGCCAAATCTTTCAGGGTCTTTTACCCGATATCCGAAAATAGTTGCCCCTTCGTTTCTGACAGCAGCAAGTTTTAACATGGTTGAAAATCCAAACCCGTGAAAAATATTATCGCCTAAAATTAAAACAACAGGCTCATTTTGAATAAAATCAGCAGCAACAAGAAAGCTGTCCGCAATTCCTTTTGGAATTTCTTGAATTGCGTACGAAAATTTTACTCCTATTTTAGAGCCGTCGCCTAAAACCTTTTTAAAATTATCAACATCATGAGGATTAGAAATAATTAATATATCCCTTACTCCTGCCAGCATAAGCGTGGTTATCGGGTAATAAATCATAGGTTTATCAAACACGGGCAGAAGGATTTTTGAAATAGGCAGACTTGCAGGATAAAGCCTTGTACCGGAGCCTGCCGCAAGGATTATCCCTTTCATTATTTTTCTTCCCTATCCTTATTGAGCTTTTCTCTTACTTTTTGTTCAATTTCTTTTAAAATATCGGGGTTATCGCTCAAAAATTCCTTTGATTTGTCGCGCCCCTGCCCCAATTTTTCGTCATTATAGCTGAACCATGCTCCGGCTTTTTTTATTATATCCATATTTACGGCAACATCTAAAATATTTCCCAGTGCGCTTATACCTTTGCCGTAAATAATATCAAATTCAGCAGTCCTAAAGGGCGGAGCCACCTTGTTTTTAACAACTTTGACGCGTACTCTGTTCCCGATATCTTCGTTATCTTTGTTTTTAACACCGTCAAATCTGCGAATATCCAAACGCACCGAAGCGTAGTACTTTAAAGCGTTGCCGCCGGTTGTAGTTTCAGGGTTGCCGTACATTTGCCCGATTTTCATTCTTAATTGATTTATAAAAATAACGGTAGTATTTGTTTTGCCCACTATTGCCGTTAATTTTCTTAATGCTTTTGACATGAGTCTTGCCTGCAAACCCATTTGCTGCTCATCCATTGCTTTTTCAATTTCAGCTTTAGGAACAAGAGCGGCAACAGAATCTATTACAATAACATCAATTGCGCCTGAGCGTACAAGTTCTTCTGCTATTTCAAGTGCTTGTTCCCCTGTATCCGGCTGTGAAATTAAAAGTTCATCAACATTTACGCCTAAATTTTTTGCATATTCAGGGTCGAGTGCATGCTCTGCATCAATAAATGCGGCAATGCCGCCCATTTTTTGCGCCTGAGCTACTATATGCTGTGCAAGAGTGGTTTTGCCTGATGCTTCAGGCCCGTATATTTCAATAATTCTGCCTCTCGGCACACCGCCGACCCCAAGCGCTATATCAAGTGCAAGGGCGCCTGTGGGAATGCAGTCCACATTGACGGGAGGTCTGTCGCCCAATTTCATTATGGAGCCTTTTCCGAAATCTTTTTCAATCTTATCAAGCGCCATTTTAAGGGCTTTATCTTTGCCCGCTTTTATATCTTCTCCCGCTTCCTTTACTGTTTCAACTGCCATTTATTTTCCCCTGTAACAATTTCTTGTTTTTATTATATAATAAAAACTATGAAAACAATAATGCTTAACAAATTTGAAATAGGCGGTTCAAAGTTGACCGTGCTGGCGGGTCCCTGCGCTGTTGAATCTAAAGAAATTTGCTTTGAAGTGTGTGAAAAACTTAAAAAAATTACGGATAAACTTGGCATAAATTATATTTTTAAGGTTTCTTTTGATAAGGCAAATCGTTCTTCTTTGAGTTCATACAGAGGGCTCGGGGTTGAAGAAGGGCTTAGTATTATAGAAGAAGTAAAAAAGAAATACAATGTTCCTGTTGTAACCGACATTCATGAAGTATTTCAGGCGGAATTAGCTGCTAAAGTTGCTGATATTATTCAAATTCCCGCGTTTTTGTGCCGCCAGACAGATTTAGTTGTTGCAGCGGCAAAAACAGGAAAAATTGTTAATATCAAAAAGGGTCAATTTTTATCTCCCTATCAGATAAAACCGATAGCAAAAAAAGTGCTGGAGTCAGGAAACGATAAAATTTTAATAACCGAACGCGGCTCAAGCTTTGGATACGGAAATTTAGTGGTTGATATGAGGGGCATAAAAATAATACAGGATATGGGATACCCTGTTGTTTTTGATGCAACGCATTCTGTTCAATTGCCCGGCGGCAAGGACGAATCATCCGGCGGCGAAAGACAATTTGTGCCGCTTCTTGCAAAAGCTGCGCTTGCAGCAGGCGCAAGGGTATTATTTTTTGAAATTCATCCAAATCCTGATATTGCAAAGTGCGACGGGGATAATATGATTCCCTTGAGCGAAGCCGAGAAACTTTTTGAAGAATTAAACAAAATTTATAAGGCGGTTTATCATGCCGGATTTTAATGCTGAATATGAAGTTATGTCTTTTGCTGTCGGTGATACCAAAGCAGGCACAAAAATGGGCAAATTGCAGTTAAAAAACAAAACAACGGACGTCATTTTAAACTGTATTTTGTGGGAAGAAGCTCTAAACAGAATGGATTCCAAAATTTTTAAAACCGGAAATACCATAAAAATATTAAGCGCCACATATAACGAAAGATTTAATAACTGCCTTATTAACAACCTGGAGCTTTTAAAAGAAGCAAAGTCGGGCATTGATAAAGAAGAAGCCAAAAAATTATACGATTTTGTTATTGCAACTATAGAAACTTTTAAAAATGAAGATTTAAAGAATTTTACAAAAACAACAATTGAAAAAAATAAAGAAAAATTTATGACTGCCCCCGCGGCTAAGGTCATGCACCATAATTATTTAGGCGGACTTCTGGTGCATGTAAGCGAGTGTATAAAATTTGCAAATGCTGTTTATCCTTGTCTTTTCAAAGAAATAAATAAAGATACGCTTCTTGCAGCCTGCATTCTTCATGACATAGGTAAAATTTTTGAATATACGATAGACCCTGAATCGGGTTTTGTGGATTATGCTTCGGATTTTCAGAAAGATTGGATAAGCCACTCGCAGTACGGATTTTCTCTTTGCATGGCAAATAACCAGCCCATGGTTGCAAAAATGATTGCTTCGCACCACGGCAGAGCTGATTGGGGCGCCATGATTGACTTAAACGAAAAAGATTTAGATAATTTTTATTATATTGTACATCACATTGATGACCTTTCGGCTAAATTCGGAAGAACCTGCGTTAACGATTTATAAGGGGAAGTTTATGAAAAAATTTTTATTATTGTTTGCAATGCTTTTTATTCTGGGATTAAGGGCTGATGCTTATCAAATTACGACAAATGCTCAAACGAAAAGAATTCCCATGGGTACAAAACTTGAGCTTGAAACTGCAAGTGCCATATCCTCTCAAAATGTAAATCAAGGGGATATGTTTAATGCATATTTAACCAGAGATGTCCGCACCCAAACAACCATGATTTTGCCGCGCGGTACGGTTGTAAGGGGAAATATATCGGGTGTAACCGCCCCTAAAATGCTTTCGCGCTCAGCTGTTTTATATTTGAATTTTGACCATGTTGTTGCGCCGAACGGTTCCCAGCTTCCTATTTCTGCGGGACTCTGCGATAATTTTGAACTTGATGACAACGGCGGCATAAAAGGCGGCGGAAACTATGCGGCATCAGCCAAGAAAAACTGGTCAAAATCGGGCGATATTATTGTAAAATCTACAAAATGGGGCATTTCATCGGGCGAAGACTTGTTTACGGGCGGAAAATATCTGGTAACACCGTTTTCTGCAATAGGCGGAACAATAGCAGGTGCCGGATATTTTGTCGGGATGAGTATCGGGGATCTTTTTAAGAAAGGAAACAGTGTCTTTATTAAAAAAGGCGAAGTCTTTAATATTGTGCTGATAGAATCTTTGGATGTGCCTGTAAGTGAATAGTGCAGATGAAATAAGAAAAATATTAACCCGAAGAAATCTAAAGCTTTCTCTGGGGGAATCTTGTACAGGCGGGCTTTTAAGTTCTATTTTAACCGATATTTCCGGCGCTTCCGCTTTTATTGAGATAAATTTTGTAACTTATTCCGAATACGCAAAAATAAGATTTTTGAATGTTCCCCCGTCTGTTATTGAAAAATTCGGGGTGGTATCAGCTAAAACTGCTGAATGTATGGCGCTCGGGCTTTTAAGATATTCGGGGGTTTCAATTTCAACGACAGGATATTCAGGTCCATCTGGCGGGGATGAAAATAATCCTATTGGTACGGTATTTTACGGATTTGGATACAAAAATACGGTAAAAGTTTCGAGATATATTTCGCAGAAAAAAACCCGCATTGAAATAAAAAAAGATATTGCAGAAAAAGTTCTGGATGATTTTTTGCTTTTCTTGAAGGAAATTTTTAACTAGGATGCGGAAAAACCCAAAAAATACGGGAATGAGCTTATGCCCTGTCAGGGCATGCGCTCCCGCTCCCGCATGCCGTAGTGCTTCATCAGCGGGGCTGCCCGCCACCGCTGATGTCAGCACCGGCTCCCGCATGCCGTAGTGTCTCTCAAGGAAAGCTCAACGCTTCCCTTGTGCCGGCACCGGCTTCGCAGACAATTTTTGAGGTTGCTTGGTTGCTCGCGTTAAACGGGACTACACGGGAAAACGTCGAGTTTTCCCGTTCCGCCCTCTGCTCGCAATCCGCTTTTCAAATCCGACGATAAGGTGTGTGAAATGCAGGCTGTGTGCGGGATAGCGGAATTGCGTAGGGTGAGGGGCGGTTAGCCCCGAAACCCGCCAAGGCGAACGGCTGACGGAGCGACTAAAACCCGAAGGTTTTTATAAGCGAAGTTTAAAGACAGTGAGCCGCTAGCAATTTCAAGAAGCACACAGCCTGCAAGTGAAACCGTACCCCTGAGTTAACTGAAATCTCGAATGCTCAACTTTTAAAGTTTTCTGCAATGCGCTCTTTAAAAGTGCGGTTTTGACATTGGCCGTGCGTTTTGCAGCCAAATTTACTAAAAAATAACCGCATTTCATTTTTAGAAAAAACGCTTGACAAATTGTTAGGTTCACCTTACAATATAAATGCGTTTTAGCAAATAACTTCATTTTATGTATTACTTTTATGCGGGGCAAAAGCCCCCTTTTGTTTTTCTGCGGCTTATGATACAAATAGCGGACAATAAGCCGCAGCAGCTAAAAGCCTGTTTTATCTTTTTTCGGATTTTGACCGCCGCTTTTAATAATTTTTTATTCTTTTAAGCAAAATTTAAACGTTATTTCGGCAGGTGATTAAATGCAAAATATGCTACTTTACTTTAATTTAACAATTTAGGCAAAAATCCTATATTTTTGACTATAATATTTGATATAATGATTTTATGTTAAAAAAAATTGCGGCAATTTTAATATTTTTTTTATCAGGGTTTGCTTTTGTTTGGGCGCAAACTCCTTCTGAAGCGCAATTATCCCGCATTGAAAAAACTATATGGGGTTTTTCTTATGATGATGAAAGCGAAATTTCAAGAATAGAGCGCGCGGAAAAACAAATTTTCGGCGCTGCAAATCCTAAAATCACTCCCGAAAAAAGAATTGATAAATTGACAAAGTCTTTGGGAATTGAAACACTTGAGGAAGCAAAAAGTTCTTTATCCGAACTTTACGTCCCTGAAAAAGCGGGTCAAGGTGCAGAATACCCCCAGATTGACAGACTTGAAAGCAATATTTTGGGAAACATGTACAAAAATGAAAATATTTATTCCAGACTGGAACGCCTTGAAAAGAAAGTATTTGGAGCAAAACAAGAGGGAGATTTGGCAGGGCGCACGGAGGCATTAAACAGAAGCGCTAATATTTCAGGCAATGTTATGCAAAGTGCGCAAAATACAAATTATGAACAGGTTCAAAAGCCGTATAACCCTTATGATTATCCGCAAACAAATGAAGATGTTAAATTGCAGCTTGCGGCGCTTGAAAATATGATTTTTGCAACAGATTTTTCGCAGGAGCCGGTTGAATTAAGGCTTAATCGTCTCGAAAACAAAATTTTTCAAAGAAATTTTGATGATGATGATTCAAGAACAAGAATTTCGCGCATTCAAGCTGCCGCAACAGCAAATAAAACGGCAAAATACTATGATAATAACAAGTTTCAAAAATATGCGGCAACGGGTTTGCAGGCGGCAAGTTTTATTTTGATGATTCTGGCATTTATTTTGTAATTATGAATCTGCGGGAAAAATTAAAGTTTTTTCCCGCAAACTCAAATTTTAATGTATAATTT
>JAJQDG010000053.1 GCA_021202305.1 Candidatus Gastranaerophilales bacterium | reverse complement strand
TTCTTTCATTTCGCGTTCATTAAGGTCAAAATGCACCTTCAGTTCTTTAATATATCTTAAAAGGTACTTTTTTGCATATTCTTTTTTTATATTATTTTTCGCGGCTGAAAAGTTCATAACATAAGAATAATGTATGAAAAAAACCGTTTCATTGCCTGAAATATTAGTCTTTGTACTGAGCAAAGTCTAAAGATTCTTTTTCCCATTCCACCCGCTCAACTTTAAGTGCGTGATTCCAGAATTTTTCAATTTTATACATATCTCTTTGCTCATAATGCATTACATGGACAACAACATCGCCAAAATCAAGCAAATTCCACCTGTTTTTTAAATCATTTTCCACAGAAGAAGGAATTCTGTTGAAAAACTCTTTAACACGCTCTTTTACGTTATTTGTAAGCCCTTTGACCTGCGGAGCCGAATTTGCGCTTACTATAACAAAATAATCGGAAAGCACGCTTATATTTGCAACATTTAAAATTACAATGTCCAAACCTTTATTGTCATCCAATATTCTTGCAATAACACACGCAAGTTTTTTGCTTGATATTTCCATTAAATATTCCCCGTTGACGAATTTTTGTCGTTATCTAAATTCTTTATATCAATATTTTCATCAGACTCGGAATAGTTTAAAATTTCGCCATTGTGTTCTATTTCGATATTCACTTCTTGATCCAGCATTTCAATGTCATCTTTTGAATACTGTTTTATTTTGCCGTCCTCTAATTTTGCACAAACTTTTTGCTGCAAAAAACAAATGGAAGCCACTTTTGCAACCCCATCCGGAGTCATAATGCCGGAACCCACGGGAGGCAGCATTTTTGCAATTTCAATATAGTTAGAATATTCATAATTTAAACAGCATAAAAGCCTGCCGCAAGCGCCTGTAATTTTACCCGAAGTTAAAGGAATATTTTGGTCTTTTGCCAATTTCGTCGAAACAAAATCAAATTTTTTCAAGAAAGTACAGCAGCAATATTTCTGACCGCAAAGACCGTGTCCCTGCAAAAGCGCAGTTTCATCGCGCACACCTATATGTCTTAAATCTATACGCACATGCCTGAATTCCGCCGTTAAATCTTTTAAAAGTTCTCTAAAATCAACACGTTCAGGAGCTGTATAATAAAAAGTGATTTTTCGTCTGTCGAAAGTATATGAAGCTCTTGTAAGGCTCATGACCAGTTTTCTTGCTTTTGCAAATTCTCTGCACTTTAAAAGCGCGCGTACTTCAAGCTCTTTTTGTTCATTATAAACTTCAAGGTCTTTATCATTCATAACCCTCACCACACAAAGCGCTTCGGGCTTAAATTTTTGCCATTGAGCCATGATTTCCGAATTTACAATAAAAACACTGAGCGCTTCTTCGCCCCTATCCGTGCGGACAATAATCATTTGATTTTGTTTAAGGTTAACCCCTTCAGGCACTTTTAAGGGATGAAACGCATTTTTTATCAATCTGACTGCAAACTTCATAAAAAGTATTATACAATAAAACTTTTTTATATTAAAATGTATTAATAATGGAATTAAATAATTTAACATTTAAGAAAAATGATATAGAAAAGCTTCTTTTGAATTTGGATTCTAACCCGTATTCACAGAAAAATAAGGATTTTAGATACACCCTTTCTTTAATTTATGAACTTATAGAAGAAGAATTTTCCGACACTTTCGACACAAAAAACAATATTTTGCGCACGACAGATATGTTTCTTGATACTAAGGGTGCAGAAGCTAAATTTTTTGTAACGCCGCCTTATAATTTTGACTTTTATTTAAAGTCAAAAGGCTCTTTATACCGCCTGAAGTGTGAATATAAAGATGGCAAAACCGGATATAATATTCCTCTGGATTTATTTTTTGAATATTTTACGGGGTTGAATGAAAGCTCTGAATTAACAAAAGATTTAACGGAAACATTCAAGTTTTATTTTATGCTTACAAATTTTGTCAAAAAGAGTATTGAAAAATTAAACTTCACTCCGGCGGTACAATTTCGCCGCGACACTTTTTCAATTATTTGGGAGCCTTATTTTAAAAACAAAGATTACCTTGAAAACTACACAGAAATTATAAACAACGATTTTTTAGACAAAGAAACTACAAAAAAGCTTATAGAAAGGTACTTAAACTATTTAATTTTCGCCTTTTTGAACGTTAAACACTATAAATTCAAAGATTTAAAATCGGCGCCTTATTTTGTTAAATATCAAAGCCATAAAAGAATGTTAAAAGGACATGATTTAGCCATGGATATTCAAACGTGGCTGGATGAAATGAGCCTTGGCACATATAATATTGTACCTGTTTTCAATATTGAAAAATTGGACGGCGAAAAATTCCTTATGCGCATAAAAGCAAAAAATAAAGCGCAGGGAAACATAATTGAGCTTGAAGATTTAGAAGAAGTTGATAAAACAATAATTGAAAAACAAATAAACTGGGCGACAAAATATATTGAGGATCTTGAAGATGTCACTCTGGAATTAGATTTATCCGGAGTATATAAATTAATCACGCAAATCACATTTTATCTTGCACAGGCAGGCATGGAAGTAAATTTGCCAGAGGGAATGGATAATATCATTATTCCGCGCGCTTCAATCAATGCCAAAATTAAAGAAAAACGTTTATCCGATATCGAAGAATTTTTCTCTATAAAAAATGATTCTTCCGTTTCGCTTGATGAAATTATGGATTTTTCAATTGAAGTAGCCCTTGGAAATGAAAAAATCTCTGCCGAAGAATTTAGAGAACTCACAAAAAATACTAACGGTTTAATTGAATATAAGGGTAAATTTATCCTTATAGATAAAGAAGAAACCGAAAAACTGTTATCAAGGCTGAAAAAACCTAATTTTGTAATGAATAAAATGGAACTTTTGCACCATGCACTGTCAGGCAAAATCGATGAATACGATTTTGACTATGATGCCGCATTTGCAAGAATTGTTTCAAATTTCACAAGGACGGAAGATATTTCCCTTCCCGTAAATTTAAAAGGAACGCTGCGCCCTTATCAGGAAATAGGGTTCAGGTGGCTTTATACAAATGTAATAAAGGGGTTCGGCTGCTGTATTGCAGATGATATGGGGCTTGGCAAGACTGTTCAGGTTATAAGTTTGATTTTAAAATTAAAAGAAGAAAAAAAACTTAAAAAACCCGCTCTTGTTGTTTGCCCGACAACGCTTCTGGGGAATTGGGAAAGAGAACTTGAAACGTTTGCGCCCTCCTTAAAAAGTTTTATATACCACGGTTTTAATCGCGAATTTTCAACTGATTGCGATGTGATTTTAACAACGTATGCAATTTTAAGAATTGACCTTGAAGAATTTAAAAAGGAAAATTGGGATATTCTGATTATTGATGAAGCGCAGAATATTAAAAATTCATCAACCAGTCAAACTCAAGCCGTAAAAACAATAAAAGCTTCTATGAAAATTGCCATGACCGGCACCCCGGTTGAAAACAGGCTTAGTGAATTGTGGAGCATTTTTGATTTTATAAATAAAGGATATTTGGGATCTTTAGGAGATTTTTCAAAAAATTACTCAATGCCGATTGAAAAATTTAAAGAAACTCAAAGGGCGCAAAAATTAAAGCAGGCAATTTCGCCTTTTATGCTAAGGCGTTTAAAAACAGATAAAACTATTATTTCTGATTTGCCGGAAAAAATAGTACTGGATGAATTTTGTTATCTCACAAAAACTCAGGCAGCTTTATATGAACGCGTTTTAAATCAATCTATGACCGAAATTCACTCCGCCGGTCAGGGTATAAACCGCCGCGGAGCTATTTTCAAGCTTATAACTTCTCTAAAGCAGGTGTGCAATCACCCTTATCATTATTTAAAACACGGCGATATGAGTACAAGCGCAAGCGGCAAAACCGAAAAACTTATGTCAATTTTGCATAATATAGTTTCTAACGATGAAAAAACTCTGGTTTTTACCCAGTATAAAGAAATGGGAAACATACTGGAAAAAATAACACGTGAAGAATTTGAGTTTGAACCTTTATTTTTCCATGGTTCTTTAAATGTAAAACAAAGAGAAGAAATGATTAGAGAATTCAGCGAAAACGAAAAGAAAAAAATAATGATTCTTTCGCTTAAAGCGGGGGGATTGGGCTTGAATTTAACAAGCGCTTCAAACGTTATCCACTATGATTTGTGGTGGAATCCGGCTGTTGAGGATCAGGCAACCGACAGAACATATCGTATCGGGCAGGATAAAAATGTTATGGTTCACAGGTTCATAACACTTTCAACCTTTGAAGAAAAAATAGATAAAATCATAAAAGATAAACGCGAACTTGCAGACAGCGCGGTATTTATAGGCGAAAAAATCATAAGCGAATTATCCGATGATGAGATTTATGAAATTTTCTCGCTTTGTTGATTTTTATTTGAGGATATACTTTTCCGCAGTGCCTCCCGTGCAGGTGTTATCAACCTGCCTGCTCCGACACTTCACACCGGCTCCGCAAAAAATTTTAATTTTTCCGCGAACTCATTCTATTATTCCGCCGCCAAGAACATAATCTTCATCATAAAGCACAACCGATTGCCCTTTTGCAATTGAATTTTGAGGCTCTTCAAATACAACTTTGATTTTATCTTTTTCCGTAAAACTAAAATGCGCAGGTCTTAAATCTTGTGCAGAGCGAATTTTGGCTTTCACATGAAAAACAGTATTATTTATATTTTCTTCATTTAAACTTTCAAAAACAGGATTAATCCAGTTAAGATTTGATGCATACAAAAAATCTTTTTGAATTTCATCTGCAAAACCCACGACAACTTCATTTGTATCGGCTCTTAATTCTGCAACATACAACGGTTTTGGCGCGGAAATTTTAATTCCCTTCCGCTGACCTGCGGTGAAATTCCAAATACCTTCATGGGTACCCAGAATCTTGCCGTTTAAGTCTACAATATTGCCGCGTTTTTTTTCCCTTTTAAAAAGTTCATTCAAATCTCCGCCGTAAAAATCCTGACTGTCAGACTTATCCGAAACATAAAGCCCATATTTTAAGGCAAAGGCGCGTGTTTGTTCTTTTGTATAATCAGCAAGCGGAAATATAATATTTGAAAGCTGATATTGATTTAATCTATACAAAAAATATGTCTGGTCTTTTTTTAAATCTTTCGCCCTTCTTAAAAGAAAACGCCCGTTTTTTTCTTCAATTTTTGCATAATGACCTGTTGCAAATTTATCAAAAGTAATTCCCTCTAAACGGGCAAATTCAATCAGCGCGCCGAATTTAATAAGAGAATTGCACCATATACAGGGGTTTGGAGTTCTGCCTGAAAAATACTCCGTGCGAAAATTATCCAGCACTGTTTTTTTATACTCATTTCTGCAATCTATAACATGCAATTTCACGCCTATTAAATCTGCAATTTTTTCGGCTTCTTTTATATTTTCGCCGTTTGGACTGTAACAGGCGCTATGGGTTTGATTTTTTCTTATAAAAAGGGGATTTTCTTCCCAAATCTGCATAATCACCCCTTCAACTTCATGTCCCTCTTTTTTAAGCAAAAGTGCGGCTGCGGTTGAATCAACACCGCCCGACATTCCAACAAGTACTTTCACCCCAAAAGCCCTTTTACATCAGCTTTAACTTTTTCAATAACCGGCTTCCAATCATTCTGATGTTTGCACTGATACGGTTTTACGGAACTATACCATTTAACATCGTCTGAAGAAAGGTCAAACCACCTGAATTCCTGTAAAGAATTAAATAGCCCGAAGGTTTTTTTGCCGAGTGCGCCCGCCATATTTAAATTGACATTATCAGTTGAAATTATTAAATCCATATTTTCAATAACGGCAGCACTGTCATCAAAATCAGAAATAAAAGGCGCCATATTAATAATTTTTGTATTTTCAAATACGGAATCAGGCTCGCCGAATTGAATAGAATAAAGTTTTACGCCCTTAATTTCAGCTAAAGAAGAAAAATCCTTTGGTTTTAAATCGCGCGTTTTATTCCCCATGGAAGGATTACCTCTGTATGAAATTCCTATTTTAAATTCATCCCCTTTAAAAAATTTTTCCTTAAAGGCAGCAATTTTTTCTTCATCCGCAAAAAGATATTTCTCCTTAAAAGGTATATTTTCAGGTGTCAGCTTCAAAATATAAGGCAGACTTGCAGCCGGAATATATCTGTCATAATCGGATGAAACAATTAATGACGTAACGTTAATATCGGGAAAACTCCGTGCAAAAAGTTTTGCTAAAGGCGAAGGACAGTAAAGAGTTATTTTTTTTGCCTTTAATTGATTTAAAAATCGGGCAAACATTATAGAATCTCCAAACCCCTGCTCATGTTCAACTAAAATATGTTTGCCGCTTAAATCTTCACTGCCGTCCCACTTCGGTATATTTAGTTTTTGGCAAAGTTCCTTTTCAAGTTCAAAACGTTTTTCGTAATATTTAAAGCCGTTTATAAAATCACCGTGGCGGATTAAATATGCAGCGTAATTAAAATTATCATTAGCGGTAAATTCCCCGAATTTAAAATATTCCGCCCAGGCTTTTTCAAGCGCTTTTTCATTTTTTGCTTTTGTATAAAGAATAATCAGGTTTTTAATATACATAGCGCCTGACGGAGTCATTTTGCGGGCAAGTTCCATATTTTCGATTGCTTTATTTAAATCTTCCTCATTGCTTTTTTCGCCGTATAAAACATCGTAACATGTGCCTAAAACACAGAAATTATCTGAAACATGGGGTTCTTTTTCGCAAACAAATTTTGCAGCCTTGATTGCAAGGTCTAAATTTTTATTGCAGCAGGCATTTTGGGCAATACTTTTTTGTATTTTTATATTCAATTGATTTGCACCTTTTAAAATTTCAAGCGCTATATCATACTGCTTAAGCCGATTAAAACACATAGCGCAATCAAGGCGTATGTCATCATTATCGGGAAATGCAACCATTAATTCCTGATAAGCAGGGATTAATTCGCTTATTTTTTCAACATTTTCAGGATTTTTTGCAAAATCCACAAGCTTGTTCAAAAAGGCATTTCTTGTTGTTATAAGCTCATTTTCAAGGTTATTTTCCTTTAAATATGCGATATAGCTTCTATACGTTTGAACAGCCTCGTATACATTTTTGTCAACAAGAGCAAGAACAAGACCGCGGTTAAATTTTGTATATAAA